>NZ_CALFQK010000053.1:0-51149 GCF_937921195.1 uncultured Salinicola sp. | reverse complement strand
CTACGAGCTACGAGCTACGAGCTACGAGCTACGAGCTACGAGCTACGAGCTACGAGCTACGAGCTACGAGCTACGAGCTACGAACAAGCCCCGCCCGAGAGCGGGGCTTGTTCGTTGATGGATATTTCTCTCCACGCTCGAGAGGCGTCAAGAAGGGGAGTGTGAGGGGCTTGCCCCTCACGACCATGAGCAGAAGGGAGGTTGGTGCCCGGTCAGTGGTAAATACGAGGAGATGAAATGAGTCGCCTCGTCCGTCTGGCACAGGATCCACGAAAAAGCCCCACCGATCGGTGGGGCTTCGCTGACTGCCATTCAAACGACGCGCTACGCGCTTACAGCATGCTGCGCAGTACGTAGTGGAGAATACCGCCGTGACGGTAGTACTCCAGCTCGTTGGCGGTGTCGATGCGGCAGAGCGCGTCGATCTTCTTCTCGCCCTTGTCGCCGGCAATGGTCACCTTGACGGTGGCGCCCGGAGAAAGATCCGTCAGACCCTCGATGGAGATGGTCTCGTCGCCGGTGAGCCCCAGCGTCTCGCGGCTTTCGCCCTCGGGGAACTGCAGCGGCAGCACGCCCATGCCGATCAGGTTGGAGCGATGGATCCGCTCGTAGGACTCGGTGATGACGGCGCGCACGCCAAGCAGTCGCGTGCCCTTGGCGGCCCAGTCGCGGGAGGAGCCGGTGCCGTACTCCTTGCCGGCGATGATCACCAGCGGGGTGTCGTC
This sequence comes from uncultured Salinicola sp., assembly GCF_937921195.1. Classification (NCBI taxonomy): domain Bacteria; kingdom Pseudomonadati; phylum Pseudomonadota; class Gammaproteobacteria; order Oceanospirillales; family Halomonadaceae; genus Salinicola; species uncultured Salinicola sp. Next base: position 50,424 of record NZ_CALFQK010000053.1, on the reverse strand, counting down.
CTCGGCATACTTCATCGCCGCGTCGTAGATCGACATCTGCTCGCCGCTGGGCACGTGGCGGGTGTAGCCGCCCTCGACGTTCTCCAGCATCTCGTTGCGGATACGGACGTTGGCGAAGGTGCCGCGCATCATCACTTCGTGGTTGCCGCGACGCGAGCCGTAGGAGTTGAAATCCTTCACCGCCACGCCGTTTTCCTGCAGGTACTTGCCGGCGGGGCTGTCCGGCTTGATCGAGCCGGCCGGCGAGATGTGGTCGGTGGTGACGGAGTCGCCCAGCTTGGCCAGCACGCGGGCGTTGGTGACGTCCTCGACCGGTTTCGGCTCTTTTTCCATGCCTTCGAAGAACGGCGGATGCTGGATGTAGGTGGAGTCCTTGGACCAGGCGTAGACCTCGCTCTCCGGGAACTCGATCGACTGCCAGATCTCGTCGCCGTCGAAGACCTCCGCGTACTCCTTGCGGTACATCTCGGTCTTGACCTTTTCGACCGCCTCGGCGATCTCGGCCTGGGAGGGCCAGATATCCTTCAGGTAGACGGGCTTGCCATCCTTGCCTTCACCCAGCGGCTCCTTCGACAGATCCTTGCGGACGTTGCCGGCCAGCGCGTAGGCGACGACCAGGGGCGGAGAGGCCAGCCAGTTGGTCTTGACCAAGGGATGCACACGGCCTTCGAAGTTGCGGTTGCCGGAGAGCACCGAGGCGACGGTCAGGTCGCCGTCGTTGACCGCCTTCTCGATCGGTCCGGGCAGCGGGCCGGAGTTGCCGATACAGGTGGTGCAGCCGTAACCGACCAGGTTGAAGCCCAGCGCATTGAGATCGTCCTGGACGCCACCGGCTGCCAGATAGTCGGTCACGACCTTGGAACCGGGCGCGAGCGAGGTCTTGACCCACGGCTTGGTGTCGAGTCCTTTCTCCTTGGCCTTTCGCGCCAGCAGGCCGGCGGCCATCATCACGCTGGGGTTGGAGGTGTTGGTGCAGGAGGTGATGGCTGCGATCACCACGGCACCGTGGTCGAGCGAGAACTTCTCGCCGTCGTACTCCACGTCCTGGCTGGCGTCGGTACGATATTCGCTGCCGTTCCGGTCGGTCTCGTCGTCAGCCGGGGGCGCGCCGACAGCCGTGTCTCCGCCTTCCGACATCCACTTGCCCTGCTCTTCGGTCGAGGCGTCCGGCTTGTCGCCGTCCATCAGCTTCTCGAAGGTGGATTTCATGTCGGAGAGCGCGACGCGATCCTGCGGGCGCTTGGGTCCGGCCAGCGAGGCTTCCACTTCCCCCATGTCCAGCGCCAGCGAATCGGTGAACGTCGGTTCGGCACCCTGTTCGCGCCACAGGCCCTGGGCCTGGGTATAGGCCTTGACCAGTTCGATCTGGTCTTCCTCGCGGCCGGTCAGGCGCAGATAGTTGAGCGTCTCGTCGTCGACCGGGAAGAAGCCGCAGGTGGCGCCGTATTCCGGGGCCATGTTGGCGATGGTGGCGCGATCGGCCAGCGGCAGGTCGTTGAGGCCGTCGCCGTAGAATTCGACGAACTTGCCCACCACGCCTTTCTTGCGCAGCATCTGGGTGACGGTCAGCACCAGGTCGGTGGCGGTGATGCCCTCCTTGAGCTTACCGGTCAGCTTGAAACCGACGACTTCGGGGATCAGCATCGACACCGGCTGACCGAGCATGGCGGCTTCGGCCTCGATACCGCCCACGCCCCAGCCGAGGATGCCCAGGCCGTTGATCATGGTGGTGTGGGAGTCGGTACCGACCAGCGTGTCCGGGAAGGCGTAGGTCTTGCCGTCGATCTCCTTGGTCCACACGGTCTTGCCGAGATACTCCAGGTTGACCTGGTGGCAGATGCCGGTGCCCGGCGGCACGACGCGGAAATTGTCGAACGCTTTCTGGCCCCAGCGCAGGAACTCGTAGCGCTCCAGGTTACGTTCCATCTCCATGGCGACGTTGTCCTTGAACGCGGAGGCATCGCCGAAATGGTCGACCATGACGGAGTGGTCGATGACCAGGTCCACCGGCGACAACGGATTGATGCGATCCGCCTTGGCGCCCAGTTTCTTGACCGCATCGCGCATGGCGGCGAGATCGACGACGCCGGGGACGCCGGTGAAATCCTGCATCAGAACGCGCGCGGGGCGATAGCCGATTTCGCGAGTCGATCTGCCTTCCTTGAGCCAGTCGGCCAGCGCCTGGATATCCTCTTCGGCCACGGTGGGGTCGTCGGCGTAGCGCAACTGGTTTTCCAGCAGCACCTTGAGTGTCATCGGCAACTTGTCGATGTTGCCGAGCGTCTCGGCCGCCTTGGGCAGACTGTAGTAATGGAAAGTCGTGCCGTTGACGTCGAGCGTCGCTAGCGTATGACTCGGGTCGGTAGACATCGGGGGGTTCCTCCTCATGGCGGCAGCTGGCCCCTGGAGTCGGGCGCCAGCTAGCCTGTCAGGTTCCTTGGCGACGGTCCGAGAGCGTGCTGCCGGCTGTCGACCGTCTTTCGATGGGGTGTCTGTACACCACTCTTTTGTCTGGGCTTGTCCGGGCTCTGCTGCCGTGCCCGGCGAGAGACCTTGGCTGCCGTCGGCAGCTGTCGACGAACAGGTTGTCGACAATCATCATGGGCACGATAACATGTATTTTCAATCGGATGCTTCACGACTATCGTCCGGTACGCGTCCGGTACGACCTTGAAAGCGCGTCCCATCGCCACCAACTTCAGCGTAGCTCGTGGCGAGACACTCTGCCGGGCAACCACAGCGCTGGAGATGACCCATGTCACAGGATTCGCTCGTCGATTGGCCTGTCCACTGCCCCTACTGCGATGCGCCGTTCTCGTTGCTACTGGATCTGAGCGCGGGCGGTTACGACACCTGGGAGGACTGCGCGATCTGCTGTCAGCCGATTCATGTCGTGGTCGAGACGACCCTCTCGGGGGAGCTGCAAGGCGTGACACTGGCCAGCGACGACGATGTGGTATGAGCCCGGGCCCGATAGGAAGAGCGAAGAGATTCGATAGCCAATTGCTATATGATCCATTACGCCAATCAAATTGGCCCATGAGTGGTTAGCCTTTAGTCTGACCCCTCCAAAATTCGCCATCACACGACGACTCAATACAGGAGATGCCCAATGAGCGTACTCGTAGGACGCCAAGCCCCGGATTTCGAAACTGCCGCGGTGATGCCCGACGGTTCCATCAAGGATGACTTCCGCCTGTCCGACAGCAACGGCAAGCTGCGCGTGCTGTTCTTCTGGCCGCTGGACTTCACCTTCGTCTGCCCGTCCGAGATCATCGCCCACGACAACCGTCTGGCGAAGTTCAAGGAGCTCGGCGTCGAGGTGATCGGTGCCTCCATCGACTCCCAGTACACCCACCACGCCTGGCGCAAGACCTCGCCGGACGCTGGCGGCATCGGCGAAGTCGGCTTCCCTGTCGTGGCCGACGTCAAGCACGAGATCTGCCAGGCCTATGGCATCGAGCACCCGGAAGCCGGCGTTGCGCTGCGCGCCTCCTTCCTGATCGATGAAGATGGCGTCGTCCAGCACCAGACGGTCAACAACCTGCCGCTGGGCCGCAACGTCGACGAGATGCTGCGCATGGTCAAGGCACTCAAGTACCACCAGACCCACGGCGAAGTCTGCCCGGCGGGCTGGGAAGAGGGCCAGGAAGGTATGAAGGACACCGCCGAGGGCGTGGCCAAGTACCTGGGCACCTACGCCGGCAACCTGTAAGGGAAACACTGCATAAATGTCTGTGCAGGCGAATCGCCGCGCTGCAGCCTGCTCGTCAATTTATCCGGTATTTCCTGAGCGGCATGATGCCGGAGGCGGCCCATCGGGCCGCCTCTGTCGTTTCTGGTATCATGCCTGCCGATCGCAGTGCCCTGTGGCATGACTCGGGTTCGGGATATGCCACAGGGTGTTGAGTAACGATACTTACCAACCGAATCGTTGATCTGAATCGAGGTAGTCATGAGCGATGCGCGTCACGAACGTCTGATTATTCTGGGCTCCGGGCCGGCAGGCTACACGGCGGCGGTCTACGCGGCACGGGCCAATCTCAAGCCGTTGCTGATCACCGGTATGCAGGCTGGCGGTCAGTTGACCACCACCACCGACGTGGACAACTGGCCCGGCGACGACGAGGGCGTGCAAGGTCCGGAGCTGATGGAGCGCATGCGCAAGCACGCCGAGCGCTTCCAGACGGAAGTGCTGTTCGATCACATCAACGAGGTCGAGCTGCGCGAGAAGCCGTTCACCCTCAAGGGGGACAACGGCACCTATACTTGCGATGCGCTGATCATCGCCACCGGGGCCAGCGCCCGTTATCTCGGGTTGCCTTCCGAGCAGCAGTTCATGGGGCAGGGCGTGTCGGCCTGTGCGACCTGCGACGGTTTCTTCTATCGCAATCAGCACGTCGTCGTCGTCGGTGGCGGCAACACCGCGATGGAAGAGGCGCTGTATCTCTCCAATATCGCCTCGAAGGTCACGCTGGTGCACCGGCGCGACAGCCTGCGCGGCGAGAAGATCCTGCAGGATCGCCTTTTCGAGAAGGTCGAGAACGGCAACATGGCGATCGAGTGGAACCATACCCTCGACGAGGTGCTGGGCGACGGCAGCGGTGTCACCGGCGCGCGGCTCCGATCCACGTTGACGGGAGAGACCAGGCAGATCGATGCCATGGGCGTCTTCATCGCCATCGGCCACACGCCGAATACTGGCATCTTCGAAGGGCAGATCGACATGGCCAACGGCTATATTCGCGTGCAGTCCGGTCTGGAAGGTAACGCGACGGCGACCAGCGTTCCTGGCGTGTTCGCGGCGGGCGACGTCATGGATCACGTCTATCGCCAGGCCATTACCTCGGCTGGCAGCGGCTGCATGGCAGCGCTGGACGCAGAGCGGTTTCTGGACGAGCTCTAAGTCGGGCGTCGCCCGGAGCGGTATGAGCGGCGCTGCGCGCCTGGAAGAGATAAGCGGCAAGAAAGGGCAAGAGCCCTGAACGCAACATGCCAGCGACGATATCGTCGCTGGCATGTTGCATTCAGGGCTGCGGCACCCTGATTTCGCGGCTCGCGGCTCGCGGCTCGCGGCTCGCGGCTTAGCTTGGCTCAATAGTGCGGCGGCAGTTCATCCTCGGGGCGCGGCATCTCGCCGCCCAGTTCGTCGATGGCCTGACGCTGCTCGCTGAGCCGTTCGCGCATCAGCGCATTGACGCGGCCGAGTCGTTCGAGCTCGGTCGCCTGCTGTCTCACCAGGCGGTCGAGCGTTTCCAGCCAGTCTTCCTGGAATGTCAGGCGGCTCTCGAGCGCGTCGAGGCGAGCTTCCGAGGTCGTACGCGAGGGCGTCTCGACCGTGCTAGACTGCCGACGCTGTGTGTCATCTTTCATTCACGGCACCTTTAGTAATGAGTGAAACGGTAGCTGGTGGAATCGTAGTTAGTGAAAGTCGATTAACGATATTGGGTATGAAAACCGTCTCCGCTGGCCGATAAGGCGCGGTGGGTTTTCCTTGTTCCGACGTCCAGAGATATGAGAATCCATGAATAGCAAGATAATTTTGCGTTGTACGCTGATCAGTCTACTCCTCTCGATACCTTCGCCATTGCTGATCGGTCTTTTGATCACGCTGATCAGCAGCATGCTGGCCACCGACCTGACCTGGTTCTTGAACGTGGAAGGTGTCTCGGCGATGTATGGCGCGACGGTGATCGCCGTCTTCATCGTTCTGTGGCTGGGCACGTTGGCCATGGCTCTGCTGGCGCCAGCGACCCCACGCGCGGTCACGGCTGCCATGCTGGCGGACGTGGAGAACGACGATCGCGAGCTGGGTGAAGTCAAATGGTTCAATGTCAATAAAGGCTATGGCTTCATCACGCGCGCCGACGGCGAGGACGTGTTCGTGCACTTTCGGGCGATCCGGGGCAAGGGCCACCGGACTCTCGCCGAAGGACAGAAGGTCCGTTACCACGTGATCGAGAACGACCGCGGCCTGCAGGCGGATGACGTCACCGTCATCACCTGACAGCCTCGGCTGGATTGCCCGATGACCGACCCCCGGAGGCCTGCCTCCGGGGGTTTTTCGTCAAGCGCCGGAGGACGATGGGGTTTCGTCGACTCCCGCGCGCGCTTCGGCCTCGACGAATACCCGCTTGACGCCGTCGTGGGCCTGCTTGATCTCCCGGTCGAGCCTGGCGATGGCACGCTCGATGCGCTCCGCCGTGGCTCCGCGGGCGAAACGAACGCTGAGATTGACCAGGATGAAATTGGGGCCCATGTGCATGGTCAGGACTTCGTTGACGCCCTCCACCCCGTCGGCATCCCCGGCCAGCCGGCGGATGCTCTCGACCACGTGCTGGTTGGCGCTCTCCCCGATCAGCAGGCTCTTGGTCTCCTTGGCCAGCCAGATCGCGGTGCCGCCAAGGATCAAGCCGATGATCACCGAAGCGATACCGTCGAAGAGCAGAATCCCCGTCCACTGGGAGAGGGCGACACCGGCCAGCGCCACCAGCAGGCCTAGCAGAGCGGCGGAGTCCTCGAAGATCACCACGAACATCGAGGGGTCCTTGCCGCGGTGTACTGCCTCGACGTAGCCCCATTTGCCCTTGGTCTTGCGGAATTCGTTGAGCGCGAAGGCCCAGGACGCGCCCTCGAACAGGATGCCCAGCCCGAGCACGACGTAGTTGACCAGCGGCGACTCGATCGGCTCGGGGTGCAAGATGTGGATCACGCCCTCGTAGAGGGAGACGCCGGAGCCGATCGCGAAGATCAACAGCGCCACCACGAAGCTCCAGAAGTAGACCTCCTTGCCGTGGCCGAAGGGGAACTGGGGGCTCGGAGGCCGCTTGGCCCGCTTCATGCCCAGCAGCAACAGAATCTGATTGCCGGTGTCCACCACCGAGTGAATGCCTTCGGAGAGCATGGCGGAACTGCCGGTGATGGCGGCCGCGACGAACTTGGTGATCGCGATGAGCAGATTGCCGCCCATGGCGGCGTAGATGACTGGCTTGGATTCCGCCATGTTAGTGACTCCCTGTCGGATGGGCCGCGTGATGGCGGCGACGGCGTGATCAGCGGCCCGAGTCGGGCCACTCTATGGTGCTCTCGCGACCGTCCGGCGTTACCTGCCAGAAACGATCGGGGTCGTCGCCGGGCTGCCAGCCACCCAGCGAGCAGCGGGCCTCGCAACCCAGCTCGCGAGCGGCATCACGCGCGCAGTCGGCATCCCTGGGCCAGGGAGTGGCGTCGCAGTCGAACCACAGGCTGGCGTAACCATCGGCGGCCCGTTCGACCAGCATGATGCCGATGCCGCGCTCGGCGCCTGCGGTCCTGCCGCGCCAGATTCCCTTGCCGGCCCGGTTCAGCGTCAGAGCGTCGTCGTCCAGAGCCTGCCGCAGCCATTGCGTGATGGCGTCGACGTCGGCAACGGCCAGGTAGATTTCGATATCAGGAAAACGCTCCATGGGTTCCTCTGGCGAACAGCCGCTCGAGTATCGTCTCGTAGATGCGGCTCAGGGTATCGAGGTCGTCGGCACGGATGCGTTCGTTGACCTGGTGGATGGTGGCGTTGACGGGGCCCAGCTCGATCACCTGGGTGCCCAGTGTAGCAATGAAGCGTCCGTCCGACGTGCCGCCGGAGGTGGAAAGCGCGGGCCGGTGGCCGGTGATCGTCTCGCAGGCGCGCCGTGCCGCCTCGAGAAGCTCCCCCTCCGCGGTCAGGAAGGGTTCGCCATTGAGCGTCCAGTCGAGCTGGTGATCGAGCCCGTGGGCGGCCAGCTTCCGCTCGACCCGCTCGCGCAGCTGCATCTGCGTGACTTCGCTGGAGTAGCGGAAGTTGAACGTCACTTCCAGCTCGCCGGGAACGACATTGGTGGCGCCGGTTCCCGCATGCAGGTTGGAGATCTGGAAGCTGGTCGCCGGAAAGAAGTCGTTGCCGGCGTCCCAGGGCTCGTCGACCAGTTCGGAGAGGACGGAGAGCGCCTGGTGAATCGGATTGCGGGCCAGATGAGGATAGGCCACGTGGCCCTGGATGCCGCGCACCCGCAGCACGCCGCCCAGCGAACCGCGGCGGCCGTTCTTGATCACGTCGCCCAGGTGGCTGGTGGAGGAGGGCTCGCCGACGATGCAGTAGTCCAGCGGCTCGTGACGCTCGCGCAGTCGCTCCACCACGGCCCGGGTGCCGTGTACCGCAGGGCCTTCCTCGTCGGCGGTGATCAGAAAGGCGATTCTGCCGTGGTGATCCGGATGGGCGGTGACGAAGCGCTCGGCCGCCGTCACCATCGACGCCAGGCTGCCTTTCATGTCGGCGGCCCCGCGCCCGCAGAGAAAGCCCGCTTCGTCGATGCGCGGCTCGAACGGCGGATACTGCCACTCGCTCTCCGGTCCGCTGGGCACCACGTCGGTATGGCCGGCAAAGGCGAGCATCGGGCCGTGCTGGCCCCGGGTGGCCCAGAAATTGTCGATGCCGCCGATCGACATCCGCTCGATCCGGAAGCCGATGCGCTCCAGACGTTCGATCATCAGCGCCTGGCAGCCGTGATCGTCCGGCGTCACCGACGGTCGCTTGAGCAACTCGAGAGCCAGTGCCAGCGTGTCGGAAGGCGCGGTCGTCATTGACGCTTGGGGCATGCGGTTCTCCAGGGCAGCCGGTCGGGTCGGATCAATTGTGGGCGTGCAGCGATTCATTGAGGGCGACGGCGCTCTTGTTGGTGCGGCACTCCAGGCGCCCAGTCACCGAGTGACGAATGAACAGCAGGTCGTCCTGGCCGGCGAGTTCGCGTGCGGCCACGGTCTGCACGGCTTCACCCCGATCGTCCAGCACGGTGACCTTGGAGCCCGCGGTGACATAGAGGCCAGCCTCGACGGTGCAGCGGTCGCCCAGCGGGATGCCCAGGCCGGCATTGGCACCGATCAGGCAGTTCTCGCCGATCTTGATCACCACGTTGCCGCCGCCCGAGAGCGTACCCATGGTCGAACAGCCGGCGCCCAGGTCGGAGCCCTTGCCGACGAACACGCCGGCCGAGATACGGCCTTCGACCATGCCGGGCCCTTCGGTGCCGGCGTTGAAGTTGCAGAAGCCCTCGTGCATGACCGTGGTGCCTTCGCCCAGGTGCGCGCCGAGGCGCACGCGGGCGGTGTCGCCGATTCGGACTCCCTTGGGCACGACGTAGTCGGTCATCTTGGGGAACTTGTCGACGCAGTCCACCGAGAGCGGGCGTCCGGCCAGGCGGGCCTTGAGGCGGCGCGCGGGGAGTTCCTCGACGTCGATGGCGCCTTCGTTGGTCCAGGCGATGTTCTTGAGCAGGCCGAACATGCCATCGAGCTTGACGCCATGGGGCTTGATCAGCCGATGGGACAGCAGGTGCAGCTTCAGATAGACCTCCGGCACGCTGGCCGGCGCATGGTCGTCGCTCAGGAACACCGCGACCAGCGGGCGCCTGGCATCGACGAGCGACTCGGCGAGTTCGGCCTGGTCGGCGGCGCCAGCTGTTCGCAGCGCCGCGGCGAGCCCAGTCGCGTGCTCCGGCAGGAAACTGACGACTTCCTCGCTGGCATCGGCACCCAGTGCCTGGCGTGCGGCGGCGACGAGATCGGCGGCGGGCTGATGCAGCGGAGCCGGATAGTAGACTTCGAGCCAGTCGCCCTGGCTGTTCTGGGTGCCGATTCCTAGCGCGAAGCTCAACATCGCAGGTTCCTCATCGTGTTCGGTGAAAGGGTGTCGTGGAAGGTCGTGGGCCGGCGCGAGTTCGCCCGCTAGCCCAGCGTCGCGTAGCGGGCGGGATCGAAGCCGACGATCAGAGTGTCCTGGCCGGCAGGGCCGGTGCGCTGCAGTAGCGGGCGCTTCAGCAATGTCGGGTTGGCCAGCATCAGCTCGCGCGCGCGCTCGGCGTCCAGCGGCTCCTTGTCCGCGGCATCGAGCTGTCGCCAGGTGGTGCTGCGGGTGTTCAGCAGTGTCTGCCAGCTGGCGGTGGCCAGAAAGGCATCCAGTCGTTGCGGATCGAGTCCATCCTCCCGCAGGTCGTGATAGCGATACGGGATACCCAGCTCGTCGAGCTGGCGGCGGGCCTTGCGGCAGGTGTCGCAGGTCTTGATGCCGTAAACGGTGATGGTCATGTCGCTGGCCTGTCGGGCGCTGCCGGAGAAGCGGCAGATTATAGGCGCCCACGGACGGCGGCTCAAACCGCACCGCTGCGACGCCAGTCGCGTGTCGGTCGGGGACCGGTCCGACTGGTGTCGATGAAACGACAGTCGAGCGTCTCGGGTCGCGCTTGACCTATGGGTGACACCAGGGTGCTAGCGTCGGATGTTTCCCTGGGGAGAATTGACGAATGACGACTTCAAGGCGCTGGTTGGCCGGTATCGCAGCCGCCGGCTCACTGGTGTTTGCCGCCAGTGGTCTGGCTCAGCAGCAGGGCGATGGTCATGGTGACCATCAGGTCCGTTCCGACGCGTCCGGACAATCCAGCGAGGCCAGCGAGGCCTACCGTGAGGCGGCGACGAGAATGCAGCACGACATGGAGCTGGCGAACAGCGGTGATCCGGATGTCGACTTTGCCACCGGCATGCTGGCCCATCACATGGGGGCAGTGGCGATGGCCGAGGTCGAGCTCGATCACGGCAAGGATCCGGAAATGCGAGCGCTGGCTCAAAAGATCATCGAGGCCCAGCAGGCCGAGATAGAACAGATGCGGGCCTGGCTGAAGGCCAACCCCGCACCGGCCGATTGAGGAGATCTGGAGCTGGCACGACCGGGCGCTACACGTCCAGGACCTGGTACAGGCGCTCGCGCAGTCGTGCCTGGGCTTCGGGATCGGTCAGCGGCCGTCCGTGCTTGTCGGTGATGAAGAAGACGTCCTCGACCCGCTCGCCGAGCGTGGCGATCTTTGCCGTCGACAGCGCGATGTTCTGCTCCATGAAGATGCGGCCGACCCGGGCCAGCAGTCCCGGGCGATCGGGGGCGATCAGCTCCAGCGAAGTGCGCGCGTTGGCGGGGTCCTGCTCGATGATCACCTCCACCGGTACGCGGAAGTGCTTCAGTTGCCGAGGGGTGTGACGGCTGACGATCTGGGGGTAGTCGTCGGGATCGTCGAGCTCCTCGACCAGGTGTCGGCGGATCGTCTCCAGTCGCGCCGGATCGCGGATGGCGTCGTCGTCGTCGTCGAGCAGGATGAAGGTGTTGAGCGTCCAGTCGTCGCTGGAGGTGGCGATGCGGGCATCGTGGATCGACAGGCCCAGTTGCTCGATGGCGGCCGCCGTCGCGGCGAACAGGTCGTCGGCCGAGCGCGTATGAATGAACAGCTTGGTGCCGCCCTCGGTCATGTCCTCGCTGGGCGCACTGACCAGCACCAGCGGCAGGTGGTCGTCGTGATGGGCGAGAATCCCCTGGGTCTGCCAGACGATCTCGCTGGGCGTGTACTGCAGGAAGTAGTCTTCGCCGAAGGTCTGCCAGAGTGCCGCGACGCGGGTCACGTCGGCGCCGACGGTCCGCAGCAGCCCCAGCGCCTCCTCGCGGGTCTCGCTGACCCAGCCCTGTCGGTCGACGGTGTTGTCGAGGCCCCGGCGCAGCACGCGGCGGGTCTCGGTGTAGAGCTGGCGCATCAGCGAGGCGCGCCAGCCGTTCCATAGCGTCGGGTTGGTGGCGCTGATATCGGCGACGGTGAGCACGTAGAGATAGTCGAGGTGGGTCTCGTCGCGCACCGTGCGGGCGAAGGCGTGGATCACGTCCGGGTCGGAGATGTCGCGCTTCTGTGCCGTCTTCGACATCAGCAGGTGGTGCTCGACCAGCCAGGTCACCAGCTGCGTATCCCAGCTCGACAATGCATGGCGACGGCAGAACCCGGCGGCATCGACGGCGCCGAGTTTCGAATGATCGCCGCCACGGCCCTTGCCGATGTCGTGATAGAGCCCGGCAATCCACAGTAGTTCGAGCTTGGGCAGTTTCTGAATCACATCGATGGCGACGGTGTATTCGTCGGTATCCCGCTCTTCGCGAAAACGCTGCAGGAAACTGAGCAGGCGCAGGGTGTGCGCGTCGACGGTATAGATGTGAAACAGGTCGTGCTGCATCAGGCCGACGGCCTCGCCGAACTCGGGCAGATACTTGCCCAGCACCCCGTAGCGATTCATGCGGGTGAGCTGGGTGGGGACATCGCCGCCACTGCGTAGCAGTTCCATGAACAGGCTCTGGTGGCGCAGGTCGTCGCGGAAAGCGTCGTCGATCAAGTGGCGATGATCGCGAATCTGACGGATGGTGTCGGCCCGGACGCCCTCAATCTCCGGATGCTGGGCCATCAGCAGGAACAGCTCCAGCAGCGCGCCGGGGCGCCGCAGGAAGACGTTGGGGTGACGGAGCTGAATGTAGCCACCCCGATTCTCGAAGCGCCCGTTGATCGGCTTGACCTCGAGCGCCTCGCCGGCGTGGAGAATCACTTCATCGAAATGCTGCAGCAGCATGTCGTTCAGTCCCGCCAGGGCGGTGACGTGGCGGTAGTAGGCTTTCATGAATTGCTCGACTGCCAACCGCTGCGGTGTGTCCGCGTAGCCGAACAGCTTGGCCAGGGCGCGCTGGTGGTCGAACAGCATGCGATCCTCGGCACGCCCGGCGATCATGTGCAGGGCGTAGCGAATCTGCCACAGGAACGCCTGGCCCTGGCTGAGGATCCGCAGCTCGGCATCGTTCATGAAGCCCTGTGCGACGACGTCTTCATAGCGCAGGGGGCCGAAATGGCGCTTGGCCACCCAGCCGATCATCTGGATGTCGCGCAGGCCGCCCGGCGCGCTCTTGAGGTTGGGCTCGAGGTGATACTCGGAGTTGTTGTGCTTGTAGTGGCGGGCGATCTGCTCCTGCCACTTGCCTTCGAAGAACGCCGCCGACGACCACATGTGGCGGGTGGAGAGGCGCTCCCGCATGGCGCTGCGCAGGGTTTCCGGGCCCGCCAGGGTGCGGGTTTCCAGCAGGTTGGTGATGACCGTGATGTCGCTTCGGGCCTCCCGCTCGCAGTCATTGAGCGAACGCACGCTCTGCCCGACCTCGAGGCCGATATCCCACAGCAGGGTGATGAACCCCGTCAGCGACTCGCGATAGGGCGTGTCGTCGTCCGTGCCGAGCAGCAGCAGCAGGTCGATGTCGGAGTAGGGGTGCAGCTCGCCGCGACCGTAGCCACCGACGGCCAGCAGGGCGACGTTGTCGTCCGGCCACTCGAACCGCTCCCAGGCGATCTCGAGCAGTCGGTCCAGGCACCAGGCGCGGCCGTAAACCAGGTCGCGCACATCGGCGCCGCCGCGAAAACGGTCGTCGAGGCGCTCGCGGATCGTCTTCAGCGCCAGCTTGAACAGCGCGACGGGTTGGGAGTCACGCGCCAGCTCCTCGCGAAAGGCCGCTGCATCGAATAGTGTTTCGTCGGGTTGAAAACGATAGTGGTGCAGCAGCATGCGACGGGCGTCTCCGGAGGCGAGGCAGCAGGCGGGCGACGATCAGTCCGTCAGGAAGCCGAAATCTTCGTCGGAACGGGCCGTCAGGACCTCCACGCCGGAAGCGGTGACCAGCAGAGTGTGTTCCCACTGCGCCGACAGGCTCTTGTCCTTGGTCACTGCCGTCCATCCGTCCTTCAATACCTTGGTGCGATAGCCACCGGCGTTGAGCATCGGCTCGATGGTCAGGCACATGCCTTCGGCCAGTTCGGCATCGGCTTCCGGCGCGTAGCCATCATAATGCAGCACCTGCGGTTCCTCGTGGAAGCCTGCGCCGATGCCGTGACCGCAGAAATCCCGGACCACGGAGTAGCCGGCTTTCTCGGCATGGTTCTGGATCACCCGGGCGATGGTCGACAGCCTGGCGCCCGGCCTGACTTCGGCGATACCTTTATAGAGGCTCTCCTGAGTGACGCGGCAGAGGCGCTCACCCTGTATCGTGTCACCGATGACGAACATCATGCTGCTGTCGCCGTGATAGCCATCCTGGGTCTTCACGGTGATATCGATATTCATGATGTCGCCGTTCTTGAGCTTCTTGTCGAAGTCGGGGATGCCGTGGCAGACGACGTGGTTTATCGAGGTGCAGATCGACTTGGGAAATCCGTGGTAGTCGAGCGGCGCGGGGGTCGAGCCCAACTCCTTGACGATGAAATCGTGGCAGAGCCGGTCCAGCTCACCAGTGGAGGCGCCGGCCGTGACGTGCGGGATGATCATCTCGAACACTGCGGCGGCCTGGCGGCCGGCTTCGCGCATTTTTTCGATTTCGTCGGGCGTCTTGCGTGGAATGTTCATGCGCTCTCGCAATGGGGCAATAGGAGGATGAGTCGTTCCGGATGGCGATGAATGGCTCGCCCGGGAGCGGTCTTAGACGACCGGCGACTTCATCTTGTGCGTCTTCTATGGTATAAATCCGCGCGCTCGACTGCAATTGCCCGTCGACACGTTCCGGCGAGGATGGGCGATCTGGCCCGCGACAGGCGTCTCTACGCTGTCGCAGGGCGGTCGAGTCAGTAGCGGCGACGGCTTTCGAACGAGGGCCGCGTCATCAAAAACACACACGCACCGACACATGGTCCCGGGTGCCGCGACGGTCTAGCCGAGCGGTCGGATCCATGGGGTGTGTGGAGGCCTAACCCGATTCTTCAGGAGTCATCATGGCACAAGTCAATATGCGCGATCTGCTCAAGGCAGGCGCACACTTCGGTCACCAGACCCGTTACTGGAACCCGAAGATGGGGCAGTACATCTTCGGCGCACGTAACAAGATTCACATCATCAACCTCGAGCATACGCTCCCGGCACTGCTGGAAGCGACTGGCATCGTCGAGAAGATGGCCTCTTCCAGCAACAAGATCCTGTTCGTCGGCACCAAGCGTTCCGCCAGCAAGATCATCAAGGAAGAAGCCACTCGCGTCGGTCAGCCGTTCGTCAACCATCGCTGGCTGGGCGGCATGCTGACCAACTACAAGACCATCCGCCAGTCGATCAAGCGCCTGCGCGAGCTCGAAACCATGCGCGAAGATGGCACGTTCGAGAAGCTGACCAAGAAAGAAGTACTGATGGCAACGCGCGAGCAGGACAAGCTCGAGCGTTCCATCGGCGGCATCAAGGAGATGGGTGGTCTGCCCGACGCGCTGTTCGTGATCGACGTCGATCACGAGCGCATCGCGATCAACGAAGCCAACAAGCTTGGTATTCCGGTGATCGGTGTGGTCGACACCAACTCCAACCCGGACGGCGTCGATTACGTCATCCCGGGTAACGACGATTCCATTCGTGCCATTCAGATCTATGTGCAGGCGATCGCCGACGCTTGCGGCAAGGCGAAGGAAGGTCGTCCCGACGAGTTCGTCGAGGTGAGCGAGACCAGCGAAGCCGCTCAGTAATCGAGAGAACGGCATCGAGTCTGCGCTGAGCATGCTCCCGCAGGGCGGCAGTCGGTTCGCCGATATCGGCGCAGACACAAGGGGGCTCCATAGCCCCCTTTTTACACCCGGAGCGACGCTCGCGTGGCGTCGTTCGTCAGACGAAACAGCGATTCTCAGGGGTAGAACATGGCAGCTATCAGCGCTTCTCTAGTCAAGGAACTGCGTGAGCGTACCGGTCTCGGCATGATGGAATGCAAGAAGGCATTGACCGAAGCCGACGGTGACATCGAGCGCGCGATCGAGGATCTGCGCAAGAATTCCGGCCTGAAGGCCGCCAAGAAAGCGGGCCGCACGGCCGCCGAAGGCGCGATTCTGACCCGAGTCGCCGAAGACGGCAGCTACGCCGCGATGCTGGAAGTCAACTCGGAGACCGATTTCGTCTCCCGTGACGACAACTTCAAGAGCTTTGCCTCCAAGGTGCTGGCCAAGGTGTTCGAGACCAAGTCCGAAGACGTGGCGGCCATCATGGACGGCGAGCTGGAAGACGCGCGCAATCAGCTGGTGCAGAAGATCGGCGAGAACATCTCCGTGCGTCGCGCGGTCGTCGTCGATGCGCCGGAAGGCGGTGTCGTTGGCGCCTACGTCCATGGCGACCGTATCGGCGTGCTGAGCGTGCTCAAGGGTGGCAACCCGGAAGTGGCCAAGGATGTCTCCATGCACGTGGCCGCAATCAACCCGGTCGTCGCGCGTCCGGAAGACATGCCGCAGGCCCAGCTCGACAGCGAGAAGGCGATCATTCTGGCCCAGCCGGACATGGCCGGCAAGCCGGCGGAAATCGCCGAGAAGATGGTTCAGGGTCGCCTCAAGAAGTATCTGGCGGAGAACAGCCTGACCGAGCAGCCTTTCGTCAAGGACCCGAACCAGACCGTTGCCGAGTACGCCAAGACGGCGGGCGGCGAAGTGGTCGGCTTCACGCGCTTCGAGGTTGGCGAGGGGATCGAGAAGGAAGAGGTCGATTTCGCCAAGGAAGTGATGGAACAGGCTCGCCGCAGCTGAGTTCCTTGCAGTGCCTGGGATCGTGCGCAGGTGCTTGCACCTGTGGACGGTCCCTCTGATGGCGTGCGCGAAAGCGCACGCCATCGCGTATCCGGCGGATGAGAAGAGCGTCTGCCACCTGCCGAATCCGACTCGTCAAACCAGGAGAGAGCGTCATGCCTGAAGTCATCGATCGACCCAGCAAGCCCAATGAGCGTAGCGACAAGTCGAAGTACAAGCGCATATTGTTGAAGCTGTCAGGCGAGGCGCTGACCGGTGAGCAGGATTTCGGCATCGACCCCAAGGTGCTCGATCGCATGGCGCTGGAGATTGGCCAGCTGGTGGGGATCGGTGTCCAGGTCGGTATCGTCATCGGCGGCGGCAACCTGTTCCGCGGTGCGGCGCTGCACGCGGCGGGCATGGAGCGGGTCACCGGCGACCATATGGGCATGCTGGCCACGGTGATGAACGCCCTGGCGATGCGCGATGCGCTGGAGCGTTCCAATATCCGTTCGCGAGTGATGTCGGCGATCCCCATGAGTGGTGTCGTCGAACACTACGACCGGCGGACCGCGATTCGGTATCTGACGTCGGGAGATGTGGTCATCTTCTCTGCCGGTACGGGCAATCCCTTCTTCACGACCGACTCGGCCGCCTGCCTGCGGGGCATCGAGATCGACGCCAACGTCGTGGTCAAGGCAACCAAGGTCGATGGCGTCTACGACAAGGACCCGGTCAAGCACCCGGAAGCCGTCAAGTACGAGCGGTTGAGTTACGATGAGGTTCTGGATCAGAAGCTCGGCGTAATGGATTTGACCGCCATCTGTCTGGTACGGGACCATGACATGCCGGTTCGCGTCTTCGACATGACCAAGCCTGGGGCACTGTTGAATCTGGTGGTCGGTGGGCGAGAAGGCACGCTGATTGATTGAGGTTTAGGACATGATCGACGATATCAAGAAAGATGCTGGCGCGCGCATGCAGAAGAGCCTGGATGCGCTCCAGAGCAATTTCCACAAGATCCGCACCGGCCGGGCCCATCCGAGCATACTGGATGCGGTGATGGTGGAGTACTACGGCAGTCAAGTGCCGATCAACCAGGTCTCGAACATCACGATCGAGGACGCTCGGACGCTGGCCGTGACGCCTTGGGAACGCCCGATGGTGCCGAAGGTCGAGAAGGCGATCATGACCGCCGATCTCGGGCTCAACCCGGCTACCAACGGCAACGTGATTCGCGTGCCGATGCCCCCGCTGACCGAGGAGACGCGGCGCAACTATATCAAGCAGGCGCGTGCCGAGGCCGAGAACGCGCGAGTCGCGATTCGGAGCATTCGCCGCGATGCCAATGGCGATCTCAAGGCGCTGCTCAAGGACAAGGAGATCACCGAAGACGACGAGCGTCGCGGCGAAGAGGAAATCCAGAAGTTGACCGACAAGCATGTCAGTGAGATCGATCGACTGCTGGAAACCAAGGAACACGACCTGATGCAGGTATGAGGGTCCGGGTGCCCGACGTCCTCCGGTACGCGGGCGCCGCTACCCACCTGTCTTGCGAGCTATCATGACAGACACGCAGTCGCGTGACGTTCAAGCGATGCCGTCGATGCCCCGCCACGTGGCGATCATCATGGATGGCAACAATCGCTGGGCGCGCGCCAGAGGGCTTTCCAGCGCACAGGGACATCGCGCTGGCGTCGAGTCGTTGCGCGCCGTCATCCGGCGGGCGGCGGAGCAGCGTATCGAGACCCTGACCCTATTCGCCTTCTCGAGTGAAAACTGGCGTCGTCCCTCGGCAGAGGTCGGCGCGCTGATGGAGCTCTTCATGCTGGTGCTCAAGCGCGAGGTGAAGAAGCTCCACGAGAACGGCATCCGGCTGAGCATCATCGGTGACCGCCGGCGCTTCTCGCCCTCCCTGCAGAAGCATATGAATCGTGCCGAAGCGTTGACCCGGGACAACTCCGGGATGCATCTCGTCGTGGCTGCCAACTATGGCGGGCGCTGGGATATCGCGTCCGCGGCGCAGCGCCTGGCACGCAAGGTCGCCGATGGGGTCATGAGTCCGGATGCGGTCGACGAGGCGGCTCTGGATCGCGAGGTGTGCCTGAGCCAGGAGCCGCCCATCGACCTGTGCATCCGCACCAGTGGAGAGCAGCGGATATCCAACTTCCTGCTGTGGCAGCTTGCCTATGCGGAGTTCGTGTTCGCACCGGAGCTTTGGCCCGACTTCGACGGTGCGGCGTTCGATGCCGCGATCGACGCTTTCAAGCAGCGCCAGCGTCGTTTCGGCATGAGCCAGCAGCAGGTCGAGGTTCAGGGTGCTTAGACAGCGAATACTGACGGCGCTGGTGTTGGCGCCACTGGCCCTCGGCGGCCTGTTTGGCCTCTCCGGGGGCGGTTTTGCCGCCTTCACCGCGTTCGTCCTGCTGCTCGGGGCCTGGGAGTGGGCGCGTCTGGCCGGATTCGACGCGGTCAAGCCGCGACTGCTCTACACCGCCGGTCTCGGTCTGCTGCTGCTGGTCGCGTGGTGGTCCGGGTGGATCGTGGCGCGCTGGCCGCTCTGGCTCGGTGCGCTCGGCTGGCTGGCCAATACCTGGTGGGTCTCGCGTTACCCCGGAGCGACCGGCCAGTGGCAACCTCCGGTGCTGCGCCTGAGCATGGGCGTGTGGGTATTGTTGCCCTGCTGGGTGGGGCTCTATCAGCTGCGGCAGCAGGGCAGCGAGTGGCTGCTGTTCGTGTTGCTGCTGGTCTGGGTGGCGGACATCGGGGCCTATTTTGCCGGGCGGCGCTATGGCCGGCGCAAGCTGGCACCGAGCGTCAGCCCGGGCAAATCGTGGGAAGGCGTCTACGGTGGCTGGGTCGCGGTTGCGGTTCTGGTCCTGCTCTATGCGCTGTGGCTTTCGCTCGATTTTGGCCAGGCGCTGGCCTTGCTGGTGGTCGCGCTGGTGGTGGCGTTCGTCTCCGTCATCGGGGATCTGCTCGAGAGCATGCTCAAGCGCTTTCGCGGGCTGAAGGATTCCAGTCACCTGCTGCCGGGCCACGGTGGCATTCTCGATCGTATCGACAGCCTGACGGCTGCCGTTCCTCTCTTCGCCCTGATCCGCCCCTGGCTGGGATAGCGCACCGATGTCTTCCTCTTCCTGCAAGGTCACACTGCTGGGCGCGACCGGCTCCATCGGTCGCAGCACGCTGGACGTGATCGCCCGGCACGCCGATCGCTATCAGCTTCATGCGGTGACCGCCCAGCGCTCCCGCGAGGCGCTGCTCGAGATCTGTCTGCGATTCGAGCCGCAGCGAGCGGTGATCGGCACGTCGCAGGATGCCGAGTGGCTGCGCTCCCGGCTGCGGGAAGCCCGGTTGACGGAGATCGAGGTCTCCCATGGGGAGTCTGCCCTGCTGGAAGTGTCGCGGGCCACCGAGGTGGACGTGGTGATGGCAGCCATCATGGGGGCGGCGGGGCTGATGCCGACGCTGGCAGCGGTCGAGGCGGGCAAGCGCGTGCTGCTGGCCAACAAGGAGGCGCTGGTGATGTCCGGCGGGCTGTTCATGGATGCCGTGTCGCGCCATGACGCCACTCTTTTGCCCATCGACTCGGAACATAATGCCATCTATCAGTGTCTTCCTATGCAGCGTGCCGGTCGACACCGCGAGCTGAACCGCGACGGGGTATCGCGACTGCTGCTGACGGCGTCGGGCGGACCGTTTCGAACCTGGTCGCTGGAGGCGCTGGAAAACGTCACGCCCGAGCAGGCGTGTGCGCACCCCAACTGGTCGATGGGACGCAAGATATCCGTCGACAGCGCCACCATGATGAACAAGGGGCTCGAACTGATCGAGGCGTGTTGGCTGTTTGATACGGCGCCTGGGCAGGTCGAGGTGGTGGTTCATCCGCAGAGCATCGTTCATTCGATGGTCGGATACGCCGACGGTTCGGTGCTGGCGCAGATGGGCAACCCCGATATGCGCACGCCGATCGCCTACGGCCTGGCCTGGCCTGCGAGGCTCGATGCCGGCGTCGAGCCACTGGACCTGTTCGCGATATCGCGTCTCGACTTCGAGGCCCCGGATGAGGCTCGCTTCCCCTGTCTGCGGCTGGCCCGGGAGGCGATGGAAGCGGGTGGCACGGCGCCGGCGACCCTCAACGCCGCCAATGAGGTCGCGGTGCAGGCGTTCCTCGACGGAGAGCTCTCCTTTCTTGGCATTGCCAAGCTGGTTGAGGCCACGCTCGAGGCTACCGAGAGGCGAGCAGCGGATTCGCTCGACGTGATATTGTGCGAGGATGCGCGAGCGCGGCGGTCGGCCGAGCGCCTGCTGCATCAACGATCTTTCCAGAGGGGGCGGGCGTGATGGATACGATCCAGAACGTACTGGCGGTCATCGTCGTACTCGGCCTGCTGATCACGTTTCACGAGTTCGGGCATTTCTGGGTGGCCCGCCGCTGCGGCGTGAAGGTTCTGCGCTTCTCGGTGGGGTTCGGCAAGCCGCTCTGGTCGCGTTTCGATCGCCAGGGTACGGAATACGCCATTGCCGCCATCCCGCTCGGCGGCTACGTCAAGATGCTCGACGAGCGCGAGGGGCCGGTGGCGCCGGAAGAGCGGGATCAGGCGTTCAATCGCAAGAGCGTCTGGGCGAGAATCGCCATCGTGGCGGCGGGACCGATCGCCAATCTGCTGCTGGCCTTGGTCGCTTACTGGGCGCTGTTCGTCTATGGCTCCACCACCGTGGCGCCGGTGATCGGCGAGGTGACGCCGGGGTCGCTCGCGGCCCAGGGCGGGCTTCGGAGCGGGCAGGAGATCGTCAGCGTCGAAGGACGGGAGACGCCCTCGTGGAACGAGGTCAACCTCCAGCTGATCGCGGCGATCGGTGCCAACGGCGAGCTGGACGTCACGACCCGGGACCCCGCGGGCGGCGCGACTCGAACTCACGCCGTGCCCGTGCAGCAGTGGCTGGTGCGGCAGGATCCGCCGCAGCCGATGTCGTCGCTCGGCATCACGCCCTGGCGTCCCGAGGTGCCGGCGGTACTGGGCCGCGTGCTCGAGGACAGCCCGGCGAGTCGTGCGGGATTGCAGGCCGAGGACCGTATTCTCAGCGTCGACGGCTCGCCGGTCGCCGACTGGGTCGCGTTCGTCGACGTGGTGCGCGGCCACCCTGGCGCCGAGCTGTCGCTGACGGTCGAGCGGAATGGTGTGACCCGCGACGTCACGCTGATGCCCGAGGCGAGGCAGGCGGAGGATGGCGAGAACATCGGCTATGTGGGCGCCGCTTCCCGGCCGGTCGAGTGGCCCGAGTCCTATCGGCGCGAGATTCGCTATGGCCCGGTGGCGGCTGTCGGGCAGGCGCTGAGCAAGACCGGTGAAATGACCTGGCTGACGGTGGACTCGATCCGCAAGATGATCGTCGGCTGGATTTCGCCCTCGAACCTCTCCGGGCCGATCACCATCGCCCGTATCGCCGGAGACTCGGCGCGTAGCGGCGTCGAGACGTTCATCGGCTTTCTGGCCTATCTGTCGATCAGTCTGGGGGTGTTGAATCTGCTGCCGATTCCGGTTCTCGACGGCGGTCACCTGGTCTACTACCTGATCGAGCTGGTTCGAGGCAAGCCGGTGTCGGAAACGGCCCAGGCGGTGGGCTTGCGCGTTGGCGTGGCATTGGTGGGATGCCTGATGGTGATGGCGTTCTACTTCGATTTGATGCGGCTTTGACGACAGGACGTCGTTGCCGGACGGCGCCGGGACCATCGGCGCGCGGGAAGACCCCATGAGTGGTGAGTGACGAGCTTGTCAGTCATAGGGAGAAATGTATAAGGTGCCTGTTCGATACGCGGGCGGACCCCACAGAAGCGACTGATTGCATGAAACTCAAGACCATCGGATTGGCAGGATTTCTGCTGGCCAGCTCTCCCGTTGCGCTGGCGGCACCTTTTGAGATTTCGGATATTCGTGTAGAGGGGCTGCAACGCGTCTCGGCTGCATCCGTCTTCAACGCTTTCCCCGTCAGCGCCGATCAAACGGTCGATGATCAGCAACTGGGCCAGGCTGCCCAGAAACTGTTCGATACTGGATTGTTCGACGACATTCGACTTTCCCGCGACGGTGACGTGCTGATCGTCAACGTGGTCGAGCGGCCGTCCATCGCCGAGATCAACATCGACGGCAACTCCCAGATATCCGACGACGACCTGCGCAAGGGGTTGAGCGATGCGGGGCTGGCCGAAGGCCAGGTCCTGCAGCGTTCGACCCTGGAGGAGATGCAGCGCGAGCTGGAACGGCTCTACCAGTCCCAGGGCCGATACAGTTCGAACATCAAGACATCCGTCGAACAGCTCGAGCGCAACCGGGTTCGCGTCAACATCAACATCAACGAAGGCGAAGTCGCCAAGATCCGCCAGATCAACGTCGTCGGTAACCAGGCGTTCGACGACGACACGCTGCGCGATCTGTTCCAGCTCGAGGACAAGCCAGGCTGGTTCTTCGGCTGGTTTTCCGACGACGAGTATTCTCGCGAGGCGCTTTCCGGCGACCTGGAGACGCTGCGCTCTTGGTACCTCGACCGCGGCTACGTCAACTTCGCCATCACCTCGACCCAGGTATCGATCAGTCCGGACAAGTCCCGCATCTTCGTCACCATCAACGTCGACGAGGGCAAGCGTTACAAGCTGGACAAGATCAATTTCGACGGCGATCTGAAGATCGACGAGTCGACCGCCCGTTCGCTGGTGACCGCCAAGTCCGGCGAGTACTACTCCCAGAGCAAGCTGACCGAGTCCTCGGAAGCGCTGCGCCAGAAGCTCGGTGCCGAGGGCTTCGCCTTCGCCGATATCAAGGCCGTGCCTACCGTCAACGAGGCGGGCGATACGGTGGATATCACCTTCCGCGTCGATCCGGGGCGGCGGGCCTACGTGCGCCGGATCAATTTCGAAGGCAACACCACCACCCAGGACGAAGTGCTGCGGCGCGAAATGGTGCAGATGGAAGGCGCGCCGGCCTCCACCGACCAGATCTCGCAGTCGCGCCAGCGTCTCGAACGGCTGGGGTTCTTCAAGCAGGTCGACGTGGATACCCGACCGGTGGCCGGCGAACCGGACCAGCTGGACGTCACCTACAACGTCCAGGAGCAGCCGTCGGGTTCCATCTCCGCCAGTGTCGGCTTCTCCCAGAGTGCCGGGGTCATCTACGGTGCGGCGCTGTCGCAGAGCAACTTTCTGGGGACCGGTAACCGGGTCAACATCGGCGCGCAGCGAAGCGACACCTTCACCAACATCAACTTCGGCTTCACCGATCCGTACTGGACCCTCGACGGTATCTCGCGCGGTTACAACGTCTTCTATCGCGAAACCGACTACGAAGACTCCGATATCTCGACCTATTCGACGGATTCCTACGGCGGTAACATCAATTTCGGGTATCCGATCAACGATCTGTCGCGGCTGAACTTCGGTGTCGGCCTCGAAGACCTGTCGATCGACACCTACGACGACACGCCCTCCGAGATCGTCCGGTACACCGACGATCAGGGCGAGGACTTCTTCAACTACAAGCTGACCGCCAGTTGGACCCGCAACAACCTGAACCGCGGGATCATGCCGACCGCCGGCAGCTACCAGCGCGTCTCGCTGGAGACCGCGCTGCCCGGATCGGACGCGGAGTACTACAAGCTGCGCTATCGCGGCCAGAAACTGTTCGAGCTCAACCCCGACTGGTCCGTCAAGTTCAGCAGCAACCTGGGCTACGCCGATACGCTGGGTTCCAATGATCCCTATCCGTTCTACGAGAACTTCTACTCGGGCGGCCTGGGCTCGGTACGTGGCTACACGGGCAACACGCTGGGGCCGAAGACCACCGAGCGCGGCGACGGCGACGACGATACCCTGGGGGGCAACGTGCTGGTCGAGGGCTCGGCGGAACTGATCTATCCGTTCCCGTGGGTCGAGGACCGCCGTTCGCTGCAGACCAGCATCTTCCTCGATGGCGGCAACACCTTCCTGACCGATTGCTACGAAGTGGTGCCTGGCGATGGCCCCTCCAGTTGCAACAGCGGTGTCCATCTCGACGATCTGCGCTACAGCGTGGGCCTGGGGCTGTCCTGGCTGACCCCGGTGGGACCGTTGACGTTCAGCGTCGCCAAGCCGCTGAACGAGAAGGATGGGGACGATCCCCAGGTCTTCCAGTTCTCGCTTGGCCAGACTTTCTAATTCAAGCGCGGTGAATTCGCGACGTGCCGATGACGTCGCGAATTCGAATTCAGATGTTTCAGATGGTTAAGTCAGGCTCGTTCCAAGGAGATGCCGCATGCGCAAGATAGCAGGAGTTCTCGGGCTAGGTTTGTTGACGATGGTTTCCGTCCCCGCGATGGCGACAGAAGTGGGCGTCCTCGATTGGCGCGAGGCGCTGATGTCCTCCAACTCCGCCCAGGCATCGATGAACCAGTTGAAGAACCGCATCAGCTCCCAGCAGCAGCAGGCGGAGTCGCTGAGCCAGGAGCTGCAGCAGCTGCAGCAGCGTCTGCAGAAAGATGGCGACGTGATGTCGGAGTCCGAGCGCAACTCGGTGACCCAGCAACTGCGCCAGAAGGGCGGTCAGTTCCAGCAGTTGCGTGGACAGATCTCCCAGGCGCAGCAGCAGGCCGAGCAGCAGTATCTGAAAGGCGCCAAGCCCAAGCTGGATCAGGCCATTCAGCGGGTCGTCGACGAGCATGACCTGGATATGGTGGTGGATCGCGACGCCGTGGTCTACTCGGGTGACAGCCTCGATATCACCCCCGAAGTGACGAAGATCTTCAATTCGCTCAACTGATGATTCAATCCGGCGCCCGCTCATGAAGAGAGAGACTTCCCGCTCTTATACGCTTGGCGAACTCGCCAAGCGTTTGGATGCACGCCTGGTCGGCGACGCGGATCTGCGTGTCGACGGTCTGTCGACGCTGGCCGATGCCGGTCCGACGGATCTCGCGTTCCTGGCCAACCGGGCGTACCTGAAGTATCTGGCAGCGACTCGTGCCGGTGCCGTTCTGGTCCATCCCGCCCATGGCGACAGCTGCCCGTGTCCGCGGCTGGAGCTGGAGAACCCCTACCTGGGGTATGCCAAGTTGTCGCGACTGTTCGACCCGCTGGTCAATCAGCCGCTTCGTGGCGTGCACGCGACGGCAGTCGTCTCGCCGGGGGCCCGGCTCGGCGAGCGCGTCGAGGTCGGCGCCCACTGCGTCATCGAGGACGGTGTCGATATCGCCGACGACTGCGTGATCGGCGCAGGGTGCTTCATCGGTACCGACACCACGGTGGGCCGCGGGTCTCGCCTGCATGCCAACGTGACGCTGTACCACGGTGTGATCGTGGGCGAGCGCGCCATCCTCCACAGTGGCTGTGTCATCGGTGGCGACGGCTTCGGCTTCGCCCACGACGGCGCGCAGTGGGAGAAGATCGCGCAGCTCGGCGGTGTCATGCTGGGTGACGACGTCGAGGTGGGCAGCTGCTCGAGCATCGATCGTGGTGCGCTGGGCGATACGCAGATCGGAAACGGGGTCAAGATCGACTCTCAGGTCCAGATCGCCCACAACGTGCAGATCGGGGACCACAGCGCCCTGGCGGGATGTGTGGGCATCGCGGGTTCCACCAAGGTCGGCCGTCACTGTCTGCTCGGCGGCGGGGTCGGGCTCTCAGGCCATCTCACCTTGGCCGACGGGGTTCAGGTGACCGGCATGAGCCTGGTCACCAACTCGATACTGGAACCCGGCGTCTACTCCTCCGGTACCGGCTCGATGTCGAATAGTCAGTGGCGGAAGAACGCTGTACGCTTCAAGCAACTCGACGAAATCGCCAAGCGGCTGACGCGTCTCGAGCGGGATATCCGCGATAGCTGAAGAGCTTGGGAGCCCATCCCCGTAGCGCGCCGAAAGGCTGGCGGTCGCCATGTGCGCCTGTATAATGCCCGCCCACACGGGTGAACGCCGTTTTGCCGCCCTGTGCCTGCCTTCGTGGCGGGCATTTCGTTATTTCAGAGGTTGTATTGATGATCATGGACATCAACCAGATTCGCGAATATCTACCGCATCGTTATCCATTTTTACTGGTAGATCGCGTGATGGAAATCACGATTGGCGAATCGATCGTGGCGTACAAGAACGTCAGCATCAACGAACCTTTCTTCAACGGTCATTTCCCTCATCACCCGATCATGCCCGGTGTGCTGATCATCGAAGCGATGGCTCAGGCCTGCGGCATTCTCGGCTTCAAGACCGTCAACAAACTGCCGGCAGACGGCTATGTCTACTATCTCGTCGGTAGCGACAACGTACGCTTCAAGCGTCCGGTCATGCCGGGAGATCAACTGCGGCTCGAGGCCAATGTCATCAAGGGCAAGCGAGGCATCTGGAAGTTCGCTTGCCGGGCAACGGTTGGTGACGAACTGGCCTGCGAGGCGGAAATCATCTGCGCCGAGAGGAAAATCGCTTGATTCATCCCTCCGCCATCGTCGATCCCTCTGCCCGACTGGCCGATGACGTCGAAGTCGGTCCATTCAGCGTGATCGGAGCTGACGTCGAGATCGGGGCCGGGAGCGTGATCGGGCCGCACGTCGTGCTCAAGGGGCCGACTCGACTCGGCAAGCGCAACCGGATCTTTCAGTTCGCTTCGGTCGGAGAAGACTGTCAGGACAAGAAGTACGCCGGCGAGCCGACGCGGCTCGAGATGGGAGACGATAACGTCGTGCGCGAGAGCGTGACGATCCATCGAGGCACCATCCAGGATCGCGGTGTCACCACCATCGGCGACCGCAACCTGTTCATGGCCTACTCCCACGTGGGGCACGACTGCCTGATCGGCAACGACTGCATTCTTGCCAACCAGGCCACGCTGGCCGGCCACGTGACCCTGGGGGATTTCGCCATCATCGGCGGGCTGTCCGCCATCCATCAGTTCGCCCATATGGGCGAGCATGCGATGGTCGGCGGTTGCTCCGCGATCACCAAGGACATTCCGGCCTTCATCATGGTCAACGGCAACCCGGCGGCGCCCCACGGGCTGAACTCCATCGGCCTCAAGCGCCGTGGCTTCTCCGCCGAGGCGATCAAGGCACTGGGTGAAGCGTACCGTCTGGTCTATCGCAAGGGGCTGACGCTCGAGCAGGCCGTCGGCGAGATCGAGAGCCGTTTCTCGCTCGACGAGACGCGCCGCTTCATCGATTCTCTCAAGGTTTCCCAGCGCGGTATCATCCGCTAGGAGAGAGCGGATGCGGGTCTATCTCGTTGCCGGGGAGCTGTCGGGCGATATTCTCGGCGCCGGGCTGATGCAGGCGTTGAAGCGCCGCCACGCGGACATCGAGTTCCGTGGTATCGGCGGCCCGCGGATGCAGGCACAGGGGCTCGATTCGCTCTATCCCCTGGAAACCCTTTCGGTGATGGGCCTGGTCGAGGTGTTGAAGCACCTGCCGGGCCTGGTCAAGGTGCGTCGTCATCTCAAGCGCGACGCGCTGGCCTGGCGACCCGACATCATGGTCGGCATCGACGCACCGGACTTCAACATCGGCCTCGAGCGCCAACTGCACGATCAGGGCGTGCGTACCGCCCACTACGTCAGTCCCTCGGTCTGGGCCTGGCGACAGGGGCGGGTGAAGACGATCGCCAAGGCGGTCGATGGCATGCTCACCTTTCTGCCGTTCGAGGCCGACTTCTACGCCGAACATCGCGTGCCGGTCGCCTATGTCGGCCATCCGCTGGCCGATGAGCTGCCGCTGGTCAACGATCGCGGCGCGGCGCGGCGCGAACTCGGACTCGCCCCCGATGTGCCGACCCTGGCCGTGCTGCCCGGGTCGCGCGGCAACGAGATCCGTTTTCTGGGCGAGATGTTCCTGCGCGCGGCCTCGGCGCTACGCCAGCGCCTCGGTGCGTTGCAGGTGGCCGTCCCTGCCGCCTCTCCCGAGCGGCAGCGGGAGCTCGAGGCTCTGCTCGCGCAATTCCCCGATCTGGCTGCAGACACGGTGATCGTCGAGGGCCGCTCGCGGGAGGTGATGACGGCCGCCGATGCGGTGCTGCTGACGTCCGGCACGGCCGCGCTGGAGACCATGCTCTGCCACCGTCCCATGGTGGTCGCCTACCGCATGGCGCCAGCCACCTATTGGCTGGCGCAGCGGCTGGTCAAGACGCGCTGGATCTCGCTGCCGAACCTGATCGCGCAGGAAACCCTGGTGCCGGAGCTGGTCCAGGATGCGGTGACCCCCGAGTCGCTGGTCGAGACGCTGCTGCCCTGGTTCGAGGATGAGTCGGTACGGTCGGCACTCGAACGGCGCTTCGCGGCGATGCACGCCGAGCTGCAGCGCGGTGCCAGCGAGCGAGCTGCCACCGCCATCACGTCGCTGGTCGAGCACGGGGCGCTGGATCTCGCGCTCGGGAATGGTGAATGAGAGACGCCA
This sequence comes from uncultured Salinicola sp., assembly GCF_937921195.1. NCBI lineage: Bacteria > Pseudomonadati > Pseudomonadota > Gammaproteobacteria > Oceanospirillales > Halomonadaceae > Salinicola > uncultured Salinicola sp. The sequence goes on along the minus strand of NZ_CALFQK010000053.1, from coordinate 21,665 downwards.
TGCCATTGAAATCTTCGCCATCCGTCTGGCCGGACATCGTCATCGAGTACGAGGGGCACCTGATCGCCGGTGTCGACGAGGTGGGGCGGGGGCCGTTGATCGGCTCGGTCGTGGCCGCCGCCGTCATCCTCGATCCCGAGTGCCCGATCGACGGACTGACCGACTCCAAATGCCTGAGTGCCGCGCGTCGCGAAGCGCTAGATCTCCGGATTCGCGAATGCGCGCTGGCGTTCTCGATAGCCGAGGCCTCGCCGCGGGAGATCGACTCGCTCAACATCTATCACGCCACGCATCTGGCGATGCGGCGGGCGATCGATGCGCTGCCGACACCGGCCGAGTATCTGCTGGTCGACGGCAATCGGCTGCCCGGTCATGCCTGCCCGGGACAGGCCGTGGTCAAGGGCGATCTCCGGCACCCTGCCATCAGTGCGGCCTCGATTCTGGCCAAGGTGGCCCGGGACGCGCAGATGCTGGCCCTCGATGCGCGCCATCCGGAATATGGCTTTCGTCGCCACAAGGGGTATCCGACGCCGGAACACCTCGAGGCACTGGCCCGACTGGGCCCGCTGGTGGAGCATCGCAGTTCCTTCGCGCCGGTTAGAGAACGGCTCGCCGGGGTGTGAGCGCCCGATTTGGCCGATAGACCCATTGTGGCCCGTACCGCCTTTGGGCATGCTTGTCCTGCCGATGCGCGGGCCACGTCGATCCGTCAACGGCGTTGCCGTCCACATGACGGGAGCGCTTGCCTGATATCCGAATCATCCATTCGCCGCCTGACTCGAGTTCGTCATGACAACACCCTTCGTTCACCTTCGTGTCCACAGCGAATACTCTCTGGTCGATGGCCTGATCCGGCTCAAGCCGTTGATCAAGGCCACCGCCGAGGCCGGCATGCCGGCCGTGGCCGTGACCGACGATACCAATCTGTTCGGCCTGGTGAAGGTCTACAAGGCGGCCCAGGGGGCCGGCCTCAAGCCGATCATCGGTGCCGATCTGTGGCTGCACAACGCCCATGACGAGAGCCACCCCTATCGTCTGACGCTGCTGGCGATGAACGACACCGGCTACCGCAATCTGACCGAACTGATCTCGCGGGCCTGGACCGACGGCCAGCGCCAGAACATGGCGATTCTCGACAAGGCCTGGGTCTTCGAGCAGAACGAGGGACTCATCGCGCTGTCCGGCGCCCGCGAGGGGGAGATCGGGCGTTTCCTGATCGCCGAGCAGGTGGCCACCGCGCGGCAGCTGCTGGAGGAGTGGCAGCGACATTTTCCCGGGCGTTTCTATCTCGAGCTGCAGCGTACCGGCCGCCAGTACGACGAGGAGTGCGTGCATCACTCCGTTCGCCTGGCCAGCGAGAGCGGTGTGCCGGTGGTGGCGACCAATGACGTGCGCTTTCTCGAACGAGACGACTATTGGGCCCACGAGACCCGCGTCTCGATCGGCGAGGGCAAGGCGCTGGAAGATCCCCGCCGCGAGAAACGCTACAGCGAAGAGCAGTATCTGAAGACGCCGGAGGAGATGGCCGAACTCTTCGCCGATATCCCCGAGGCGCTCGAGAACAGCGTGATGATCGCCGCCCGCTGCAGTGCCAGCGTGCGTCTGGGCGAGATATTCCTGCCCGAGTACCCGATTCCCGAGGGCCTGACCCAGGACGAGTTCTTCCGCAAGATCTCCCACGACGGTCTCACCGATCGTCTGAATCAACTGTTCGGTGGCGATACGCCGATCTATCCGGGGCGATCGCTGGCAGAGCACGAGCCGGAGTACCGCAAGCGGCTCGATTTCGAGCTCGATATCATCCTCAAGATGGGGTTCCCCGGCTACTTCCTGATCGTGATGGACTTCATCCAGTGGGCCAAGGACAACGACATCCCCGTCGGCCCGGGGCGAGGTTCGGGTGCCGGCTCGCTGGTCGCCTACGTGCTCAAGATCACCGATCTCGATCCGCTGGAATATGACCTGCTGTTCGAACGCTTCCTCAATCCGGAGCGTGTCTCGATGCCCGACTTCGACGTCGACTTCTGCATGGAGAAACGCGACCGGGTCATCGACTACGTGGCCGACCGCTACGGCCGCAACGCGGTCTCCCAGATCGTCACCTTCGGTACCATGGCCGCCAAGGCGGTGGTGCGCGACGTGGCGCGCGCCCAGGGCAAGCCCTATTCGATGGGGGACAAGCTCTCCAAGCTGATTCCGTTCGAGGTCGGCATGACCCTGGCCAAGGCGATCGAGCAGGAGCCGCAGCTCAAGGAGTACCTCGAGTACGACGAGGAGGCCGCCGAGATCTGGGAGATGGCGCTCAAGCTCGAGGGCATCACCCGGGGCACCGGCAAGCACGCCGGGGGCGTCGTCATCGCCCCGACCAAGCTGACCGACTTCTCGCCGCTGCTGTGCGAGGAGAACGGTTCGGGGCTGGTGGTGCAGTTCGACAAGAACGACGTCGAGGACGCCGGGCTGGTCAAGTTCGACTTCCTCGGCCTGCGCACGCTCACCATCATCGACTGGGCACTGGAGATGGTCGACGTGGTGCGGGCGCGCGATGGTGTCGGCCCGCTCGACATCAGCACCATCCCGCTCGACGACAAGCCGACCTTCGACATGCTCAAGAAGGCCGAGACCACGGCGGTGTTCCAGCTCGAATCCCGGGGCATGAAGGAGCTGATCAAGCGGCTGCAGCCGGATTCGCTGGAGGACATGATCGCCCTCGTCGCGCTGTTCCGCCCGGGGCCGCTGCAGTCCGGCATGGTCGACGACTTCATCAACCGCAAGCACGGCCGCGCCGAGCTCGCCTATCCCCACCCGGACTACCAGCACGAACTGCTCAAACCGGTATTGGAGCCGACCTACGGCATCATCCTCTACCAGGAGCAGGTGATGCAGATCGCCCAGGTGCTGGCGGGCTATACGCTGGGCCAGGCCGACATGCTGCGTCGTGCCATGGGCAAGAAGAAGCCCGAGGAGATGGCCAAGCAGCGCGCCGGTTTCATGGAGGGGTGCGCCGCCAACGGCATCGACAAGGATCTGGCCGGCAACCTGTTCGACCTGGTGGAGAAGTTCGCCGGCTACGGCTTCAACAAGTCGCACTCGGCCGCCTACGGCCTGGTCTCCTACCAGACCGCCTGGCTGAAGGCGCACTATCCCGCGCCATTCATGGCGGCGGTGCTCTCGACGGAGATGGACAACCTCGACAAGGTCGTGCCCCTGATCGAGGAGTGCCGCCACATCGGGCTGACGGTGACACCGCCCAACGTCAACGTCGGGGCCTACAAGTTCACCGTCGACGAGGACGGCCAGGTGGTCTACGGGCTCGGCGCGATTCGCGGGGTCGGCGAGGGGCCGATCGGTGCCATTGTCGAGGCGCGGGAAGCCGAAGGCGGATTCTCCGATCTGTTCGATTTCTGTCGCCGCATCGACGGCAAGCGCATGAACAAGCGCACCCTCGAAGCCCTGATCCGCTCCGGCGCGCTGGATACGCTGGGGCCGTCGCGAGCGGTGCTGGCGGCCTCCCTGGATGCGGCCATCAAGGCGGCGTCGCAGAACCAGGCCAACCAGAACCTGGGGATGATGGACATGTTCGGCGAGGCGTTCGTCGACGCCGACGAGAATCAGGACATCTATGCCGACTACCGGCACGCCCGGGACTGGAGCGACAAGGAGCGACTGGCCGGCGAGAAGGATACGCTCGGCCTCTATCTCACCGGCCACCCGATCGATGAGTACGAGCACGAGCTCAAGCGCTTCGTGGCGACTCGCATCGTCGACCTCAAGCCGTCGCGAGAGCCCCAGCGGGTTGCCGGGCTGGTCGTCGCGATGCGGACCATGAAGTCCAAGCGTGGCGACACCATGGCGTTCGTCACCCTCGATGATCGCACCGGTCGTATCGAAGCCTCGCTGTTCGGCGAGCTGTTCGATCAGGTGCGCGGGAAGCTCACCGCCGACCAGGTGCTGATCATCGAGGGCGAAGTCTCCAGCGACGACTACTCCGGCGGTTTGCGTCTGCGCAGCAAGGACGTCACTCTGATGGCCGATGCGCGTGCTCGCTTCGGCGAGGCGGTGGAGCTCTCCGTCGACGGCGGCCGGCTCAATGGGCGTTTCTCCCGCACCTTGCACGACAGCCTCTCGCCGTGGCTGAGCGACTCCGGTCTGCCGGTGCGCGTACGCTATCGCAACGCCAAGGCCAGCGGCTGTTTCGAGCTGGCGGCCTCGTGGAGAGTGTCGCCCAGCGACGAGCTGATGACCGCACTTCGCGAGGTCGAGGGCTATGAAAACGTCGCCTTGCGTTACCGCGGCGGCTGACGCAGCGCCGGGCGCAGCTCCTTGCTAACACTCGTGAAGGTGCGATAATAATTCGTTTCGCGGCACGCCAGTCGCTCGTATTTCAGACACCGAAGCTTGCCAGGATCACACAGTAGAAGCTCTATGAATCCCAATTATCTAGACTTTGAACAACCGATTGCCGAACTTCAGGCCAAGATCGAAGAGCTGCGCCTGGTCGGTAACGATAGCCGCATCAGCCTGAGCGACGAGATCGGCAAGCTCGAGGAGAAGAGCCGCAAACTTACCGAGCAGATCTTCCGTGACCTGACCGCCTGGCAGGTGACGCAGCTGTCTCGCCACCCGCAGCGGCCCTATACGCTGGACTACCTCGACAGCATCTTCACCGACTTCGACGAGCTGCATGGCGATCGCCATTTCGCCGACGATGCCGCCCTGGTGGGTGGCGTGGCGCGCCTCGACGACAAGCCGGTGATGGTCATCGGTCATCAGAAGGGCCGCGACGTGAAGGAGAAGGTGCGGCGCAACTTCGGCATGCCGCGTCCCGAGGGCTACCGCAAGGCGTGCCGCCTGATGGAGATGGCCGAGCGTTTCAAGATGCCGGTGCTGACCTTCATCGACACACCTGGCGCCTATCCCGGGATCGATGCCGAGGAGCGTGGCCAGTCGGAAGCGATCGCCTACAACCTGGCGGTGATGTCGCGATTGAAGACGCCGATCATCGCCACGGTCATCGGCGAGGGCGGTTCCGGTGGTGCACTGGCCATTGGGGTCTGCGACGAGCTGCAGATGCTGCAGTACTCCACCTATTCGGTCATCTCCCCGGAAGGCTGTGCCTCGATTCTGTGGAAGAGCGCCGAGAAAGCGTCGGAGGCCGCGCACGCCATGGGCATCACCGCCTCGCGTCTGAAGGAGCTGGGCTTCGTGGATACGCTGATCGAAGAGCCGCTGGGTGGCGCCCACCGCAATCCGCGCAAGACCGCCGACAAGGTGAGGGAAGCGCTGGCGGGCAGTCTGGACCGGCTGCAGGCGATGGATACCGAGACGTTGCTCGAACGGCGGTATCAGCGTCTGATGTCTTACGGCGCCCCTCAGTAAAAATGACTGGCGGCGCTCACTCATACGGCGTTGAGCGCTCGCTCGGACTGCTCATGTAGCGAACTACACTGCGCATCCTCGCTCGCGCTCGCCTTGTCTGAGTGCCGCTCGCGCAGTCACTCTAGTTTGTGGGCTGATCTGGTCGTCCTCGAAGCCTCTCTTCCTGCGCCCAGGAGGAGTTGAAATATGACGCTACAACGATTTGTCGATGACGCCCTGGCGGGTCATGTGCCGGGGTGTGTCGTCTGGGTGGCGCTCTCCGGTGGACTCGATTCCTCGCTGCTGTTGCACATGGTGGCCCCACTGGCACGGCGGCGCGGCATCGCGCTGCGGGCGATCCACGTCAACCACGGGCTGCAGGCGGCGGCGGGCGATTTCGAGCTGCACTGTCGGGCGCTGTGCCAGGCGCTGGCAGTGCCGTTGAGTGTGGCCCATGTCGAGGTAGAGCCGGCGGGGCGGGGGCTCGAGGCCGCGGCCCGGGAAGCCCGCTACCGGGCCTTCGCCGAAACGCTCTCTGCCGGCGACCGTCTGTGGCTGGCGCAGCACGCTGACGACCAGGCCGAGACGTTCCTGTTGGCGGCGCTGCGGGGCAGCGGCGTGCGAGGTCTGGCGGGCATGCCCGCGACGCGGCAGTGGCGGGGGCTCCGAATCGAGCGTCCCTGGTTGGCGCTGCCCCGGTCCGATCTCGCGCAGGAGGCCCGGCAGCGGGGCATCGCCTGGTGCGAGGACCCCTCCAACCACCATCTCCGGCACGACCGCAACTTCCTGCGTCACCGGGTAGTGCCGCGGCTGGCCGAGCGCTGGCCGCGGGCTGCCGACGCCGTGGGGCGCAGCGTCGCGCATCTGCAGGAAGCCGACGAACTACTGGGAGAGCTGGCGGAGATCGATCTCGCCCGCGCCGGTGGCGACCCGGAGCGCCTGCCGTTGACGACACTGCGCACGTTGCGCCCGTCCCGCCTGCGCCTGCTGGTGCGCCATGCACTTCAACGTCAAGGACTGCCCGCCCCGCCGGCCAAACGCCTGACCGAGCTCGAGCGCCAGGTGAGCGTAGCCGGTGGGGACCGGTTGCCCGCTATCGCCTGGGCGGGGGGCGAGGCGCGAATCTGGCGCCATCATCTGTTTCTGATGGCGCCGCTGGCGGCGATCGATCTCGACTGGCAGCGGTTCTGGGATGGACAGGGCCCGCTCGAGACGCCCTGGGGGCGTCATTCATGGGAGCTGCGATCCTCGTCGCATGACGCCGCCAGGCCGATGTTGCGAGTCGGCCTGCGACGGGGCGGCGAGACCATGCGCCTGGCTGGCAGGGGCGCGCGGGATATCAAGCGGCTGTTCCAGGAGGCCGGCATTCCACCCTGGCAGCGCGATCGGCTACCGCTGGTGTGGCAAGGCGGGGAACTCGTCGCCGTGCTGGGTGTGCTGACGGCGGAAGGGTGGCGACAGACGGCGCTGCCGACTCGCCCGATGGAGGATGCACGCTTCGAAGACGACGCCTGAAGTGGCGTCGCGTTCACACGTCGTAAGTCAGCGCCAGGCCCGCGGCCTTCTGATAATCGGCTTCCTGTTCGAGGTCGTTGAGCAGTAGCGCCTGAAAGCTGATCTCCGGCAGCGAGAGGTGCAGATCGTCACCGTTGCAGGTCAGCCGGAAATCGACCGGCGCCTGCTCCGGACGCGGATGATTGAGCATCACTGCCAGGCGCAGCAGGCGGGCCAGCCGACAGTAGGTCGGCTGTATGGCACCGGGCAGCGCCTCCAGCTCCCGCTGGGCAAACTTGCGCCGATGCGCGCGTACCAGGAAGGCCAGCGCCTGCTGCTCGGGACGCGAGAAACCGGTCAGGTCGGAGTACTCGATGAGGTAGGCGCCGTGGCGATGGAACTGGCTGTGGGAGATCGCCAGTCCGATCTCGTGCAACTGAGCCGCCCAGACCAGGAATAGCCGCTGTTCCTCGCCGAGGGCCCAGGACTCGCTCACCTGGTCGAAAGCGACCATGGCCGTTTGCGTCACATGATCGGCATGGGACGCCTCGACGCTGTAGCGCCGCATCAGCAGTTCCACGCTGTGACGGCGGGAGTCCTCCGGGGTGTTGCGGCCGATCAGGTCGAACAGCACGCCTTCACGCAGCGCGCCGTCGGAGTAGCGCATGCGCTGGAGATCGAAGGCCTCGAACACCGCGCAGAGGATGGCGACCCCAGCCGGGAACACGCGTGCCCGGTCCTCCTTGAGGCCTTCCATGGCGACCTTGTCCAGTTGTCCGAAGCCGACCAGCCTTTTGCGCAGCTTCATCAGCGCGTCGCGTTCGATCAGCGTGGCGTCGCCGTCTCCCCGTGCACCGATCACGGCCGCCACCGCCTTGATCGTGCCGCTGGAGCCGATCGGGTCCTGCCATCCCAGCCGGCAGTACTGGCGCTGGATATTGGCCAGTTCGGACAGCGCGGCCATCTCGGCGCGGCGGAAACGCTTCTCGCTGAGCTCTCCATTGGCGAAGAACGCGCCGGTATAGGCGACACAGCCCATATGAAGGCTCTCCAGCGCCTGCGGTTCGAAATCCTCGCCGATGATGAACTCGGTGGACCCGCCGCCGATATCGACGATCAGGCGTCGGCCGTGGACCTCGGCCAGCGCATGGGCGGCCCCCAGGTAGATCAGGCGGGCTTCTTCGCGACCGCCGATGATCTCGATCGGATGGCCGATCATGGCCTCGGCACGATCGATCAGCACGCGCGCATTACGCGCCGAGCGGAGCGCATTGGTGCCGACGATGCGCAGATCGGCGGCAGCGACGCCGGCAACGAAAGGCGCAAAGCGTTCCAGGCACGCCATTGCCCGATCCATGGCCGCGTCGGTGAAGTTCTCCTGGTCGTCCAGTCCGGCTGCGAGCTGGACTTTCTCGCCCATCTTGGCGACGACCTGCAGCTGACTGTCCTGATAGTTGGCCACCAGCAGATGAAAACTGTTGGAACCGAGATCGATGGCGGCCAGACGGCGCGTCGCGTCTTTGGCGGTCGACTTCCCGCTCATGGCGTGGCGTCCTCGAAGGCTGGCGTGAAAGATGGATGTCCACAGGACAACGCCGACGCCGCGTCGTCCCTGGCATCCGAGACCCTGCGTCGGGTGGCTCAAGATTGCGGTGGGGGCGTGGCCTTGTCAATCGTCGGGGTGGCAGGCATGCTGCACGACGAGGTCACCTTCACGATCGAGACGGATGCTCATGCAGCCACCGCGGCATCATCTGAACAGCGAGACTTTCGAGCAGCAGCGTGAAACGCGGGAATCGCCCTGGCTGGCGATCTTCGTCGCCGGCTGGTGTCAGCCCTGCGAAACGCTGTTGTCCCGGCTCTCCTCGATTTCGCACGAGTCGATCCGCGGTGTGCCGGTGGGCGTGGTGGATGTGGACCGCGAGCCGACGCTGGCCGAACGTTACGGGGTCAAGGGAACGCCCACGATGATTCTGTTCGTCGACGGGGAGCCTCGGCTGACACGAGTCGGGGCATTGTCGGAACAGCAATTGTTGCAGCTGGGCGAGGAGTGTACGCGTCATTAGGCGTTGGCCTTGCGGAGACTTGACCTCATGGTTCAATATCTCCATATCGTGACTTGCTTTCGGCAGATAGCTTGTCTACCATCTGGACGTTCGCCTGTTCCGAATGCTTCTCGACCGCGTCGCGGTCCCCCAAGTCGTCAGTCAATCCCAGTACCGATTCTCGGCCAACGCCGATTTTTGGATAGCGACAACTCTTTCGGATGACTCTTTCCGCGAGATTGCAGGCGAATCGAATCGCTCTCCCGGCACCTTCACCACACGCCAAGTCGGCATCCCGACCTGCGTTGATGGCAGGGCCAATAGACCATGCGAAGCGCCTGGCTTCTGGGACGACTGAACGCGCCGCGCGGCGTTTGAACTGACCGCCTCTTGTCCTTCTTTTCTATCTCGGCAAAAGTCATTGCCTGCGACACGAGCCCTCTCTGACCGAACTCATGAATCTAACCGAACTCAAGCAAAAATCCGTTCCTGAACTGCTGGATATCGCCCGAGAGATGGGCATCGACAATCTGGCGCGCTCACGCAAGCAGGACATCATCTTCGCCATCCTGAAAAAGCATGCGAAGAGCGGCGAGGACATCTACGGCGATGGCGTCCTGGAGATTCTGCAGGACGGATTCGGTTTCCTGCGTAGCGCCGACTCCTCCTACCTCGCCGGCCCCGACGACATCTACGTCTCCCCGTCTCAGATTCGCCGCTTCAACCTGCGCAAGGGCGACTCGATCTCCGGCAAGATCCGGCCGCCGAAAGAGGGGGAGCGCTATTTCGCGCTGTTGAAAGTCAACGAGATCAATTTCGACAAGCCGGAAAACGCCAAGCACAAGATCCTGTTCGAGAACCTGACGCCGCTGTTCCCCCAGGAACGGATGGTGATGGAGATCGGCAACGGCTCCACCGAAGATATCACGGCCCGGGTGATCGATCTCACGGCGCCGATCGGCAAGGGCCAGCGCGGACTGATCGTCTCCCCGCCCAAGGCCGGCAAGACCTTGATGCTGCAGAACATCGCCACCTCGATCACCCGCAACAACCCCGAATGTCACATGATCGTGCTGCTGATCGACGAGCGGCCGGAAGAGGTGACCGAGATGTCGCGCACGGTCCGCGGCGAAGTCGTGGCCTCGACCTTCGACGAGCCGCCTGCGCGCCACGTTCAGGTCGCCGAGATGGTGATCGAGAAAGCCAAGCGCCTGGTCGAGCACAAGAAAGACGTGGTCATCCTGCTCGACTCGATCACTCGCCTGGCGCGTGCCTACAACACCGTGGTGCCGTCCTCCGGTAAGGTATTGACCGGTGGTGTCGACGCCCACGCGCTGGAGAAGCCCAAGCGCTTCTTCGGTGCCGCCCGTAACATCGAGGAGGGTGGCAGTCTCACCATCCTCGCCACGGCGCTGGTCGATACCGGCTCGAAGATGGACGAAGTGATCTTCGAGGAGTTCAAGGGCACCGGCAACATGGAAGCCCATCTCGATCGCAAGCTGGCCGAGCGCCGCGTCTACCCGGCATTCAATATTCGCCGCTCGGGCACGCGCCGCGAGGACCTGATTGCCTCCGAGGAGGAGATGCAGCGGATGTGGATTCTGCGCAAGCTGCTCAACCCGATGGATGACGTGGCGGCCACCGAGTTCCTGATCGATCGTCTCAAGGATACCAAGACCAATCTTGAATTCTTCGAAGCCATGAAGCGTAGATAACATCGGTCTGCGCTCGGCAGTACGGCGTTGAACGCCGATTCGCCATGCTCATGTACGACAGTACACTCCGCTGGCTCGTCGTCGTTCGTCTTGTCCTGCCATCGCTCGATCCGATGTTCGGGGCTGATGGGATCGAGATTTGGAAATCGAGCAGAGATGCAATAGGGCAGCATGTTATGCTGCCCTTTTTGCGTTCTTGGATAGCGGGATGCGGGCAACGGTATGAAATATCACGATTTACGGGATTTCATCGCGGCGCTGGAGTCACGCGGTGAACTCAAGCGTGTCACGGTGGAGGTGGATCCCTATCTGGAGATCACCGAGATCTGCGATCGTACCCTGCGCGCCGGCGGGCCCGCGCTGCTGTTCGAGAACGTCAAGGGCAGCGACATGCCGGTACTGGGAAACCTGTTCGGCACCCCCGAGCGGGTCGCCTTCGGCATGGGCCAGGAGAGTGTCGAAGCGCTGCGGGAGGTGGGCAAGCTGCTGGCGTTCCTCAAGGAGCCCGACCCTCCCAAGGGGCTCAAGGATGCCTGGGAGAAGCTGCCGATCTTCAAGCAGGTCATGAGCATGGGGCCGAAGACATTGCGCTCCGCGCCGTGTCAGCAGGTGGTGCTCGAGGGCGAGGATGTGGACCTCGACCGCCTGCCGATTCAGCACTGCTGGCCCGGCGATGTCGCGCCGCTGGTGACCTGGGCGCTGGTGGTGACCAGGGGGCCGCACAAGTCGCGGCAGAACCTGGGGATCTATCGCCAGCAGAAGCTCGGCAAGAACCGGCTGATCATGCGCTGGCTGAGCCACCGGGGCGGCGCGCTGGATTTCCGCGAGTGGCAGCAGACGCATCCCGGCGAACCTTTTCCGGTGGCGGTGGCGCTGGGCGCCGATCCGGCGACCATCCTCGGTGCCGTGACCCCGGTGCCGGATACGCTCTCCGAGTACGCGTTCGCCGGGCTGCTGCGTGGCTCGCGCACCGAGCTGGTCAAGTGTGGCCACGCCGATCTGGAAGTGCCGGCCTCCAGCGAGATCGTACTGGAGGGTTTCATTTACCCGGACGACATCGCGGCCGAAGGGCCCTACGGCGATCACACCGGCTATTACAACGAAGTCGAGCATTTCCCGGTGTTCACCGTCGAGCGCATCACCCATCGTCGGGATCCGATCTACCATTCGACCTACACCGGCCGGCCACCGGATGAACCCGCCGTCCTCGGCCTGGCGCTCAACGAAGTCTTCGTGCCGATCCTGTGCAAGCAGTTTCCCGAGATCGTCGACTTCTACCTGCCACCGGAGGGGTGCTCCTACCGCATGGCGGTGGTCACCATGAAGAAGCAGTATCCCGGCCATGCCAAGCGCGTGATGATGGGGGTATGGAGCTTCCTGCGCCAGTTCATGTACACCAAGTTCGTGATCGTGCTGGACGACGATGTCGATGCGCGCAACTGGGAGGACGTGATCTGGGCCATCACCACCCGAATGGATCCCGCCCGGGATACGGTGATGGTGGAAAACACGCCGATCGACTATCTCGATTTCGCCTCGCCGACGGCCGGCCTGGGATCCAAGATGGGGTTGGACGCGACCAACAAGTGGCCCGGCGAGACGAACCGGGAGTGGGGCGAGCCTATCGTCATGGACCCGGCCGTCAAGTCGCGGGTCGACGAGCGCTGGGACAGCTACGGTATCGAGATGGCGGTGCCACCGGCACGAGTGGGGAAATCGAACGAAGACGGGGCGGCATGACGGCAAGCAGCGAGGTGAACATGACGGTCAGGACTTTGACCTGCCAAGTGGAGTCCGTCGAGGATCTAACGCCCGATGTGTTTCGGGTGATACTGGAAGGGCGTGCCGAGGCGATCGCGCATGCGCCCGGGCAGTATCTCGAGCTGGAACTGCAGCCAGATACGTGGGTGCCGTTTTCGATCGCCTGCGCCGAGACCGGCGACGGGCGGCTGGAGCTGCATATCCAGCACTGGCCCGAGCGCACCCACTCGGCGCGCCTGCGGGAGCTGTTGACCCATCGCAACCGGCTCTCGGTGCGGTTGCCCAGCGGCGAGTGCACGCTCCCCGCCGGGCGCCCTGAGCCCCTGCTGCTGATTGCGGCCGGTACCGGCTTCGCCCAGATCAAGGCCATCGTCGAGGCGGCACTGACCGAAGACCCCGATCGGGAGATAGCGATCTGGTGGGCGGTGCGTGAGCGTCGCGATCTCTACGCCGAGACCCTGGCCCGGGAGTGGGCGCTGACGTATTCGAACGTGACGCTCCACGCCGTGGTCGAGACGCCGGAATCCGAACTCGAGAGTCTGCCCGGCATTCGCTGGTACAGCGGGCGTATCGACGAGGTACTGGCCGACGTTCTGGGCGGGAAGCCCGGGTCGTTGGCGGGCAGGGAGATCTATCTCGCCGGGTCGCCGGGCATGGTCTATGCCTGCGTGGACACGCTGGCGCCGTTGGGGCTCGCCGAGCATCAGGTGCATTCCGACGTCTTCAGTTATGCGCCGCGGGTGCCGTTCCTGCCGTTGCCCGAGGGCGATCCGGCGCGGGCGCCACTGACGCCGGGCGAGGCGTCCTCGGTGTCGGGAGAGGGCGAGTCATGAGCCAGTCCCCGATCCTGATAACCGGGGGCGCGCAACGCCTGGGGCGCCACTGCGCCGAACGGCTGCTCGACGACGGCCATCCGGTCATCGTCACCTATCGGCGGGAGCGGGAGGCACTGTCGGGGCTACGGGAGCGGGGCGCGGTGACGCTGGCGGCGGATTTTGGCAGCGAAGCCGGGATTCTCGATTTCATTGCCCGCCTGCGAGACAGCACCCCGAGTCTGCGCGCCATCATCCACAATGCCGGCGAGTGGCTGTCGGACCCCGAGCCCGAGGCGGCGGGGGCCATCTTCGAGCGCCTGTTCCGGGTCCACATGCAGGCCCCGTACCTGATCGATCTGCATGCCAGAAGCCTGCTGGAAGCCTGCCAGGAACCGCAGCGCGATATCGTTCACATCACCGACAGCGTGGTACGGCACGGGGCGGCGGGGCAGGCTGCCTATGCGGCCACCAAGGCGGGGCTCGAGAGCCTGACACGATCGCTTGCCGTTCAGTTCGCGCCGCGAATACAGGTCAACGCCATTGCGCCGGGACGGGTCATGTTGGCCGACGATGGTCAGCAAGGTGAGCGGCGGGTGCCGGGCCCCGGCGTGATCTACCAGACGCTGCGATATCTGCTCGACAACGATTTCGTCTCCGGCACGGTCATCTCGGTAGACGATGGGCAATACCCGACCGGCTAACCCCTGATCGCCACCGTCGGCGCTACAACGATACCGTCGGATTGCGGATCTGGACGAGCTTGCCCTCGTCGATCACCGGCCCCGAGGGTTTTCCGCCGGGCGCACCGGCGCTGGGTTCCATGCTCACGGCGAAATCGGCGGTCTTCATCAGCCCCAGCATCTTGGCGGGCAGCTGCATGGTCGCCTCACCCTGCGTGGGAAGCATGCCCAGGGAGACCGGCGTTCCGTTCTCCATCATCCACAGTTCACCGCCCTTGCCCTCCGGCATCGGTTCCGGCGACACCGCCTGCACCATCATCTTGCCGTTCAGCGTCGCGTTCAGAATCCAGGCCGTCTGGCCGTTGGGCTGGTTGATCACGAACACGTACTCACCCGGCATCATGGCCGGTTCCCGCGGCACCAGCGCGACGATCGCCAGGATCAGCGCCGCTGCCGTGGCGATGCCGCTGAACGCACGCCAGAAACCCAGCCGTTGCAATGGCCCCGTCTTCAGCCCCAGACGCGTCACGATACCCGGCCAGACACCCTTGGGGGGGGCGACGGGCTCCAGTTGCTGGTTGAAGAGCTGCAGTCGTTCCCGCCAGGCTTCGACGCTGTGCTGGAGATCCGCGCTGACCGCCAGCAGGGCCTCGAATTCGGCGCGCTGGTCGCCCGTCAGGGTGCCGAGGACGTATTCGCCTGCAGCCATCTCGCGCTCCTCGGGATCGGTCAGGCGAAACGTGTCATGCATGCTTTCAACCTCTCGAGGCCTCTTCGGACCCAACTCTTGACGGTGCCCAGCGGCGTGCCCAGGTGCGATGCCAGATCGTGATGGGTCAGGCCCTCGAAAAATGCGAGCTCGAGGGCCTGGCGCTGCTGCGTCGTCAATTCGGTCAAGCAGAGCTGGAGCGACTCCGCCTGTTGATTGATATCGCTCTCGCTCTCCACGTCCGATTCGCCCGGCAGCGTCTCGATGATGGCGTCACCGTCGGCCTCCTGCGGCCGCTGGCGCCTGAGCCAGTCGATACCGATGTTACGCGTGAGCGTCGAGAGCCAGGTCATCGGCCGGGCACGACCGGCGTCGTACTGGCCGGCCACCTGCCACACGCGAAGGTATACTAGTTGCAGACAGTCCTGAGCCGCTGCTTCCTGCCTGACGATACGCAGCAACTGCGCATACAGATGCGGGCTGGTCGCACGGTAGAGCTTTTCGAAGGCAGGACCATCGCCGCGGGCGCAAGCCTGGAGATTGTCGATCAATACGTCATGAGGCGGGTAGGCCATGAAAGTCCTTTGAATTCTTTCTTTTTCTTGATTAGCAGTCTCGTCAACGAGCTCGCACAAGTAAAGCCCGGAGAGAGACCGTTCACGGTTTGGCATCAAAAGACTTGTCAAACCGTGTCGCCACGTTAGGATAGAGCCACCACTTCATGCACAGCACGTTTGCGAGAAAGCGGAAAGCGACATGACCGAACGCCACGATACAGCTCTCATCGACATTGCCGACACGGTTGGCGATGCGATGGCGTCTGCGTTCTTCGGTTATGGCTATTGGTTTAGGACTGGCGTGCCCGCCGGTTGGTCGACATGACCTGAACCCGCGAGGCACGCCCGGACCTGGGCTGCCTCCTCGCATCAAGAACCCCCGGATGGCAGCCCCATCCGGGGGTTCTCGCGTTTCGGGTCTCAACCTTGAAACACAATCATGAAAAGAGATCGTTATGGACGCTGCTACCTCCATGCTGAAACCGACCCCATCGAAACCGGGGCCGGCGAGACCGCTGCCCTTGCCATCGGCGCAAGAGCTGCGCCAGCGCATGCCATTGAGCGCCACGCTCGCCAGGCAGATCGCCGCGAGTCGGCAGGCGATCCGCGCCATTCTCGACGGTGAGGACGACCGCCTGCTGGTGGTGACCGGACCCTGCTCCGTCCACGACCCCGTTGCCGCGCTGGAGTACGCCGAGCGCCTGGCAGCGCTCGACAAGGTGGTGGGCGACCGGTTGCTGCTGGTGATGCGAGTGTATGTGGAAAAACCGCGCACGACGGTCGGCTGGAAGGGCATGGCCTACGATCCCCATCTCGACGGCAGCGACGACATGGCAGCGGGCCTGGCCATGGCGAGACGACTCATGCGGGATATCGCCGAATTGGGCCTGCCGGTAGCGACGGAGCTGCTGCAGCCGATGGCGGCCACCTATTTCGACGACCTGCTGAGCTGGGTGGCGATCGGGGCGCGCACCACCGAGTCGCAGATCCACCGCGAACTGGCCAGCGGGCTCGACGCCTGTGTCGGCTTCAAGAACGGCACCCAGGGCAATGTCGACGTGGCGGTGGCGGCGATGCAGTCGGCGGCGCAACCGCACCGCCACTTCGGGGTCACTGCCGAGGGCACGCCGGCGATGATCGAGACCCCGGGCAACCCCTTCACCCATCTGGTGCTGCGCGGCGGCCTGAGCGGGCCCAACCATGATGCGGACAGCGTTGCCGCCAGTCGCCGGGCGATGTCGCAGGCGGGGCTCGAGGCGAGGATCATGGTCGACTGCAGTCATGCCAACTCGCACAAGGATCATCGACGTCAGACCGAGGTCCTCTACGACGTGCTGGAGCAGCGGCTGGCTGGTGACCGCAGCCTGATCGGCGTGATGCTCGAAAGCCACCTCTTCGAGGGCAAGCAGCCGCTGAATCTGGCCGCCCTGCGCTACGGGGTCTCGATCACCGATGCCTGCCTGGGCTGGGAGGCGACCGACAGCCTGCTGACGCGAACGGCCGAACGTCTGCGCCAGCCGCGCTGAGCTGCGCCATCAGCGCAAGCGCTACCAGCGGAAATGGTGTTCGAGTCGTTCGCCGCTGGCGTCGGGATCTAGACGCCGGCGCCACTCGGCCAGCGGATGGCTGTCGGCGATGCGCCCGCGCAGCTCGCCCCGGCCGCTGTCGGGCTCGAGTGTCAGGGCGAGCGCCAGGGCCTGACCCTGTTCCAGGTTCAGCCGCAGCTCGGGCGCGCCGCCACGGCACCTGAGCTGCAGTTTGGCGTGGCCCAGCGCGACCCGGATCGGGGTGAGCAAGGTCACGCTGGAGGCCGTCAGCGCGCCGTGACTGGCGAGACAGCGCCTGCCGCGCAGGGTGACATCCAGCTGCCCCTCCCAGCGCGCCGCCAGCGCCAGCGGCAGGCGCGAGAGATCGAGCGCGTCGAGGTCGCCGCCGCTGATCGTCCAGTGGGTGTCGAGGCCGCGCCAGGTGCCGTGGGCGTGCCAGGCGCCGCGGCCTTCACCCAGGGTGAGAGCGAGCTGGTCGGGCCAGGCCAGTTGCCAGTCGAGCGGCCCCAGCGCCAGCGGCCAGCCATCGGCGCGCCACGCGATGCGCGCCACGCGGCCCGCCGCCAGCGTCCCCGAGGGGGCGACCAGGGTGACATCGTGGGCCACCGCTACCCGCGGGCCGAAGGTCGTCAGCGGCCAGGTCAGGGCCAATGTCGATACGAAGACGAGGGCGATGGTCAGCCCCGCGCCGAGTGTCCCCAGAACGGCGATACCGCGTCGCATCATGGGCTCTCCGTCGCTGTTGCGCGGGTATCCAGCGGCGCCGATCCTGGCCCCAGCTCTGATTCCGGCCCCGAACCCGGCTCTGACTCTGGCCCCGAACCCGGCCCTGACTCTGGCCCCGAACCCGGCCTTTCGAGCTGACTGCGCCAGTGCGCTGCCAGCGCCAGGCTCTGCCCCTCGCGGCGTTCGAGCTGCCATCCCACCGCCCACCAGCCATGCTGCGCCGCCCAGCGGGCGAAATCGCTGAACGCCGCGGGGGAGGCCGCCTCGCCGCGGGTCGTGACGCCATGCTCCGTCACCTCGATTCGGGTCAGCGCCAGCCCCTGTTCCACCGCGGCGCTGCGCCATTGCTCGACGTTCACCTGCGCGATCGGCGGCAGCCGCAGCAGGCTCGGCGCCGGCCTCACCGTGGCGAACGGCTCGCCCCCTGCGGGCAGACGTGTCAGTGCGGCGTGGCCGGCGTAGGCCAGCACACCGACCAGCGCCAGCATCAG
Source organism: uncultured Salinicola sp. (assembly GCF_937921195.1). Classification (NCBI taxonomy): domain Bacteria; kingdom Pseudomonadati; phylum Pseudomonadota; class Gammaproteobacteria; order Oceanospirillales; family Halomonadaceae; genus Salinicola; species uncultured Salinicola sp. Next base: position 3,770 of record NZ_CALFQK010000053.1, on the reverse strand, counting down.
GAGTCCTTTCTCCCGCGCCGAGCGCGCCGTCCACAGCGGCGCCAGGCGAGCGGGCAGACGAGGGACAAGTCGGCTCATGGCGTGGGCTCCGGGGTGTTGGCGGCGAGGGAGAGGTTCAGGCTCAGCTCGCCCGGCCCCGCCTGCCACTGCGGCTCGCCCAGGTCGGCCAGCCGCTGGCGGGCCCGGTTCACCACCACCGGCGCCGGCGGCTCGGGGTAGCGCCAGGCCAGCGTCGCCTGGCTGCCGGCGACCTCCAGCCGTGATAGCTGCCAGGGCGTGGCGGCGAGCTGTGCCGTGGCCGCTGCCAGGGCCTCACTGAGCTGGCGATTGCGCCGGGCCAGGACGTCGATGGCGTCAGCGCGGCTGGCCAGCGCCGCCCGGGCGTCCACCGGCGGCGGGCCGACGAAGCGCGCGGCCAGCGCCGCCGCCTGACGCTGGCCTGCTGCGGTGTGTTCGCGCCAGCTCGTGGCCAGCCATAGCGAGGCGTCGAGCAGCGCCAGCAGGGCGATGGCCCCCGCCAGCCAGCGCGTGTGTCGCTGCGGCCGCCAGGTGATCCCTTGCCAGCGCGCTCCGCTGTCATCGGCGAACGGCAGCGCGGTGGGCGGCTGCGTGGCCAGCCAGATGAGGCTTCGTCGGCGCGCCTCTTCGGCCACATCGCTCGCTGCGTCGCCCACCTGGCTGCCGTGGTGCGAGCCAGCGGCAGACGTATCACTGCCGACAGCGGGTCGCGTATCGGGACTTTCATCCATACCCACATCGAAATCGGTATCGACACTCGCATCGACACCGGCACCGCTATCCGCCGTGCCCGGGCGCTCGGCGTCGACCCTGAGACACTCGCGCTCGCGCCAGGCCGGCGGTAGCGGCCATTCGCGCGGCCAAGCCAGCCACTGGCGAGTCTCCGGCGCGCCCGGCGCTGCGGGTGCGGCCAGCCCCAGACACAACCGGTGGCTGCCGTCGTCGAGTGTGGTGATCTGATCCGGCGCCGCCGGCTGCGGCAGTGCCAGGAAGGCGCAGCTCCAACCCGCCGGCGCCAGACCGAGGCGCTGCGCCCAGGCGCGCCAGGCGGCGAGCTCGGCGCTCGGTAGGGCGATCAGTTCCAGGTGGCCGCGGCCGCGCTGCAGCGGATGCAGATGGAGCTGGTCCACCGCATCGCTGGTTACCGTCTCCAGCAGCAGCGGCCACTCGCGGCGCTTGAGCCCGCGTGGCGCGGCGAGATGGAAGTGGCTGACCGCATCCGCCGCCAGCAGCAGGGTGACCGGGTGGGTCGCGGCCAGCCGCGTCAGCGCCTGCCACGCCTCGGGAGGGCTGGCGGCGCTTAGCGTCTGCGGGGTGGCGCCTTCCAGGCACCAGTCGACACGGAGCTGGGTGTCTGTGTCCGTATCTGTATCTGTGTCGGCGCCAGCATCGGTGAGCGGCGCGAGGCGCTGGCGCGGGGCGACGAGCAGGCGGGTGGCGGCGCGCGCCGGGCGTGCGGATCGGCGCATCAGGGTGACTCCTGGGTGAAGACGTTGTCCGCCGCCGGCCCGGCGGCGTCGGTCGAGATGGCATCGGTCGAGATGGCATCGGTCGAAATAGCGTCGTTCGAGATAGCCTCGAGCCGGGCGCTGGGGTAGCCGCTGCGGCGGCTCAGCACCCGCACCCGCGCGGCCGGCTGGCGCGGATAGAAGGCGCTGGTGCCCTCGGCCAGCAGCAGACGCTGGAAGTCGTAGTGGCGATCTGCCAGACGGATGCGGATATCCAGCGCCACATAGTCTGGGGTCAGACGCAGGCGGTTACCGTAGCGGTCGAGCCAGGTGGCATCGCCGCCCAGCACCTGGCGCACCGCGTCGAGGTCGGTATATCCCCCCGGCGGGCGGGCGCGCAGCAGCGTGGCCAGGGCGCCGCGATCGACCTGGCCCTCGAACAGCGCATCCAGCAGCGGCAGGTCGCCGGGCCCGAGGGCGTTGAGGTCGAGCCGCCAGGGGCCGTCGTCGGGCAGCGCGCAGAGTTCACTGAAACGCTCGGCGCGGCGGCTGTCCAGCGGCGCCAGCCAGTTGATCTCGCTGGGATCGCGCAGCCAGGTGTCGGCGCTCGTCCGGGGCGGGTCGAGGCGCGCATAGTCGGCACCATCCATGCCGCTGGCGCGGGCGATGTTATCGGGATCGATCCAGTCGGCGAGACGGGTGACGAACTCGCCCGGAGTCATGTCGGTGAGGCGCTCGCCGGCGTAGTTCGCCACCCAGTAGCGCAGCTGGCGCTGGGCCAGCGCGGCCTGGCTGCCGCCGAGTGCGTTGAGGTTGAAGCAGGTGCGCAGGTCGTGCACCACCAGGCGCAGCTCGCCGGCGTCGGTGGGGTAGCGCAGCGGGCGCCCGGCCAGGGTCTGCCACCACAGGTCGGCATGGCGCACCGCGGCATCGGTGAGCGCACGGCGGGCGATGATCTCCGCGCCGCGGGCGTAGAACTCGGCCTGGGTCTCCTGCTGCAGCAGTTCGAGACGGGTCAGCTCGCGCCGCCCCTGCAGGGTCAGCGCGCTCAGGGTGACGCTCACCAGCGCCAGCGCCAGCAGCACCATCAGCAGCGCGGCCCCGGTCTGGCGCGGCACGCCCGATGAGCCGCGGCGGGCGCTCGGCGGTGGGGTCATGGCAGCAGCTCCGGCAGGATGGCGGTCGATGTCATCAGCCGGCCGTGGCGCTGCCACTGCACGCGCACGCCCTGGGCGATGCCGTTCGGCGGCGGCGCGGCGAGCCAGCGCCCGGCGGCGAAGAACTCCAGCGTCAACGCGTTGACGCCGTCGAGCGCGGCCACCCGCTGCCACTCGGGCTCCCCGGCGGCGTCGAGCAGCCCGCTGGAATCGAGCGTCAGGGTGGCGCTGTCGCGATCCCAGTGCAGACGTTGGCGACGCAGGCGGGTGTAGAAATCGCCCACCGGCAGCGCCACCGCGCCCAGCGAGACCCACTCCAGCCTTGCCAGATCGGCACCATAGGCCAGTGGCAGGTTGAACAGGACCAGGCCGCGTTCGTGCACCGGGCGCTGTACCAGCGCCTCCAGGCGCCGCGTGAGCAGGCGGCTGAAATCGATCTCCGCGTCCAGTGGGGCTGGTTCGGCGAAGCGCTCGCGGACACTCACCAGCTGATTGACCAGCGCCGCCACGCCGATGCCGACCAGCGCGGTCAGGGCGATGGCGATCATCACCTCGAGCAGGGTAAAGCCGCGCTGGTGCGTTGTGGCTCGGAGGACGGGTATCACGGTGGCGCCAGATAGAGGGTGAAGGTGAGCACCGGGTGCGCGCGGGCCGGGTCGTCGTAGAGCGCCAGGCGCCCCTGGCGCAGCCGCTGGATCGGTGTGGCGCTCACCGTCAGGCGCCACCAGCAGGTGTGCCCCGCCTGGCTCAGCTCGCCTTGCTGGGTGCCCAGGCGCGGCCAGTAGTGGTCGAGCGCAGCGCGGCTCTCGAACTCCCGCGCGCACAGCAGCATAGGGGCGCGGCGCGCCGCACTCTCGGCGATGCGCACGCGCTGCTGCACGCCCTGGGCGACGATCGCCGCGATCAGCGCCAGGATGAACAGCGCCACCATGACCTCGAGCAGGGTGAAGCCGCGCTGGCCGCGCCTGGCACTCATCGTCCACTGCCTGTCACGCTGACGCCGAGCGCGTCCACTGCCAGGGTGCGGCGGGCGCCGTCGCTGGCCAGCTGGATATGCGCACCCACCACCTCGCCGTCGGGCAGCCACACCAGCCAGGGCGCGGTGGTGTCGGCGGCCGGCGGCTGGCGGCTGGGCTGTAGCGGCGGA
>NZ_CALFQK010000052.1:0-69299 GCF_937921195.1 uncultured Salinicola sp. | reverse complement strand
ACGCTCGCGGCCTGATCTGCCAGCCGATGTCGAAGGCGCGCTGCCAGCAGCTGAAGCTGCCGCTGATGGTCAGCGACAACGGCTCCGGCTACGGCACCAAGTTCACCGTCTCCATCGAGGCCGCCACCGGCGTTTCCACCGGCATTTCTGCAGCGGATCGCGCTCTCACCGTGCGTGCCGCGGCGGCGCGTGGCGCCAAGCCGGAAGATATCGTCCAGCCGGGGCATATCTTTCCGCTGATGGCGGAGCCGGGGGGCGTGCTCCGCCGTGCCGGTCACACCGAGGCGGCCTGCGACCTGGCCGCCATGGCCGGTTTCGAGGCGACGGGCGTGATCTGCGAGATCATGAACGACGACGGCACCATGGCGAGGCGGCCGGAGCTGGAGCGGTTCGCGGCGGAACACGGCATCAAGATCGGCACCATTGCCGACCTGATCCACTACCGCATGCTCAACGAGCGCACCGTCGACGCCGTCGAGCAGATGCCGGTTCGAACGGCCTTCGGCGACATGACGATGCATGTCTTCCACGACACCGTTCAGGACAGGCATCACCTGGCGCTGGTCAAGGGGCAGCCCTCCCGGCACACGCCGACGACGGTGCGGGTGCATGGCGGCGATACCCTCCGCGATCTGCTGGCCCTGTGCCGGGCGGACAGCCACTGGACCGCCCACACGGCACTGGCCGAGATCGGCCGGGCGGAGTCAGGCGTTTTCGTGCTGCTGGATGATGCGCGCCCGCCGGGCGACTTCAAGCAGCAGCTCGACGACGTCCTCGGGCGGGGGGCGTCGCCGCGCAGCAGCGCCACCGATGGTGCCGGGAATTTCCTTTCCATCGGCACCGGGGCGCAGATTCTGCGTCAGCTCGGTGTCGGGAAGATGCGACTGTTGAGCTCGCCGTGGCGTTTCTCGGCGCTCTCCGGTTTCGATCTCGAGGTGGTCGAACTGGTCAGCGGCGACGCCTGACCGAGATTCGAGTCACAGCTCGTGTGAGCATGGTATGGCCGCGCGGCCATGGTAAGATGGCCGGCTTCGCGCGCCGAGCGCTAGGTTCTGGCGCCGGCCAATCAGTCTGTTTTATCGCGTTCAGGTTCGAGTGACTGACGAACCTGACGCAGTGTATCCGGAACCCGACAATGCAACCGATCGCGCAACTGGAAGGTCAGTTCACCGATGTCGATGGCCGTTACGCCATCGTCGTGGGCCGCTTCAATCACCATGTCGTCGACAGCCTCGTCGAGGGTGCCGTCGACAGCCTGACGCGGCACGGCGTCAGTGAAGAGAACATCGAGCTGATCCACGTCCCCGGCGCCTGGGAGCTGCCGCTGGCGGTCAAGCGCGTACTGCAGGTTTCCCGCCCCGACGCCGTCGTCGCGCTGGGCGCGGTGATCCGTGGCGGCACGCCGCACTTCGAATATGTCGCGGGCAACTGCAACTCGTCGTTGAGCAGCCTGCAACTGGAGTTCGTGACGCCCATCGCCAACGGCGTGCTGACGGTCAACTCGATCGACCAGGCCGTCGAGCGTGCTGGCACCAAGGCCGGCAACAAAGGCACCGAGGCAGCCATGGCGGCGATGGAAATGGTATCGCTGTTCAAGCGACTGGGAGGCGAGGCATGAGTTCACCGTCACGTCAGCCGACACCGGCCCAGGAGTCCCGTCGCGCAGCCCGGGAGCTTGCCGTCCAGGGGCTCTACCAGTGGCAGATGACCGGGAAGTCGATCACCGCCGTCGAGGCCGAGTTCCGTTCCCAGATCGCCGACGAGGATCTCGAGGATCACGAGAACTGGCACAAGGTGATGGAGATTGCCGACAAGGCGCTGTTCCACGACCTGCTTCACAATACGGCCAACAACCGCGCGGAGCTCGACGCGGCGATCGCGCCACTGCTCGATCGGCGTCTGGAGGACCTGGACCGCATCGAGCTGGCCATTCTGCGCCTCGGCACCTACGAATTGTCCCGCCGTCCCGAGGTTCCCTACCGGGCCGTGATCAACGAAGGAGTGGAGCTGGCCAAGATATTTGGCGCCACCGACGGCCACAAATACGTCAACGGCATACTCGACAAGCTCGCCTCGCGGCTGCGGGGCGCCGAGGTCGCTGCACGCCGTCGTTGACATGAGTCGCACCTCCTTGAGCGAATTCGACCTGATCGCTCGCTACCTGTCGCGACCCGCGACAGCCGGGCGTAGCGATGTCGTCGTCGGTAACGGCGACGACTGCGCCGTGCTGGCACCCTCTCCGGGGCAGCAGCTGGCGATCAGCGTCGATACGTCGGTGGTCGACGTCCATTTCCCGCATGACGCACCGCCCGCGGCCATTGGCCATCGCGCCCTGGCGGTGGCCTTGAGCGATCTCGCCGCGATGGGCGCGAGAGCCCGCTGGTGCTGCCTGGCGCTGACGCTTCCCGCTGCCGATCCGGTGTGGATCGAGGCCTTCGCCGACGGATTCCGTGGGTTGGCCGAACGCAGCGGCTGCGAACTGGTCGGCGGCGATGTCACTCGCGGTGCGCTGACGATCGGCGTGACGGTCCATGGCGAACTGCCGGCCGGGCAGGCGCTGCGTCGCAGCGGTGCCCGGGAAGGCGATCTGGTCGCGGTGACCGGCTATCCGGGGCGCGCGGCCGCGGGCCTTGCCCGTTGGCAGCAGGGCGAACGCGACCCGGGGCACCCCCTGCTCGAGGCGTATCTGCACCCCGAGCCTCGTCTGTCGGCGGGGGAGGCGCTGCGCGACCTGGCCACCAGCGCCATCGACATCTCCGACGGCCTGCTGGCGGATCTCCGGCACGTGCTGTCGGCCTCCGGAGTGGGCGCCAGGCTCGACCTCGAGTCATTGCCGCTGGCGACGCCGCTGCGGGCGACTCTCGAGCTGGACGAGGTGCGGGAGCGAGTGCTCAATGGTGGCGATGATTACGAACTGCTGGTGACGATGGCCGCCGCCGATCTCGCCGAGGCGCAGCGCCGCCTGGCGCCGCTCCACCTGCCGTTGACGCCGATCGGACGAATCGTCGCTGCCGCGGGCATTCACGGCATCGAACCCCGCTATCTCGAGCGCCAGGGCTGGGATCACTTTCCGGAGGTTCTCCCATGAACCGGGCTCCCGCCAGTGTCTGGCGTCGACCGACCCATTTCCTGGCCTTCGGGCTGGGCAGTGGCGCCGTGCCGTTCGCGCCGGGGACTTTCGGGACGCTGGCGGCGATACCTTTCTATTGGTTGCTGTCGGGACTGCCGCTGGCAATCTACATGGGGCTGATGGGCGTGGCCACGCTGGTCGGGATCTGGCTCTGCGAAACCACCTCCCGCGATCTCGGGGTGCACGACCATTCGGGTATCGTCTGGGACGAGTTCGTGGGCTACTGGCTCACGATGGCGGCGGTACCGTTTTCCTGGGAGGCCGCGCTGTGGGGATTCGTGGTCTTCCGGGTCTTCGATATTCTCAAGCCCTGGCCGATTCGCTGGGTGGATCGCCGGGTCGCCGGGGGGATCGGCATCATGTTCGACGATATCCTCGCCGGCGTATACGCCTGGAGCACGATGCACCTCTGGTTCTGGCTGCATTGAGCCACGAGCCACGAGCCACGAGCCACGAGCCACGAGCGAAACAAGACGACGTCCCATGCAGGCCGAGTCAGTGTGGATCTAAGGAAACGCTGAATAAATTGCCGAAGGCGATGAAGGGCAAGGCGCACGGCACGCAGAGAACGAGACATAACATGGGGTTAGGCGAGTTCTCGAGTACCGCGCAACACAGCCATTCGCGCCTGTAGGCATTTATGCAGTGGTTCCTAACAGCGTTTCTTACGTCAACGTCTGGAGCAGTGCATGCGTAAATGGATGATCGCAGGAGCGGTCGTGATCGTGTTGGCCGGCGGCGGCTACCTGGGGGCCCAGGCCTATTCTAGCCAGCGCTTCGATAGCGAGATGGACAAGCTGGTCGCGCGGCTCGACGCTCGCCCCGACTGGAAGGTCTCGCGCGAGGAGGTCGACAGCGGCTGGTTTCACTCATCCGGCAGCATCGAGGCGCGTTATGTCGCGGTAGCGCGGGGCGCTGACGCCGTCGCGGTCGACGTCCCCTATCGGGCGAATCATGGCCTGCTCGAGACGACCCTGGATGGAGAGGCGCAGGTACGCGATGATGGGGGCCAGACGCTATTCGGCGACGTGCTCGAGAGCCAGGGGCCGATGACCTGGAGCGGGCGCTTCCTGACCCGCGAGCAGAAGCTGGAGGGCCACTTCACCCTGCCGAGTTTCTCGCAGACGGTCACCGTGCCGGCACGCGAGGTCGCGGGGGAGGTGACGCCGGCTCGTGACATGCAGCTGGAGTCCGCCGAATCGACGCTCGACGTCGAGCAGGTCGGCGATCATGTCACCATGAAAGGAGAGGCTCCGCGGCTGCGATTGACCGACGATCAGACCGACGTCCTGATCGAGGGGGCGACGGTTTCCGGAACGTTCGAGGGCGACGACCAGGCGTTCCATCAGGAGATGGCGCTGACGTTCCCCACCACGACGGTCACGCCCAGCGGCAGCCCCAGCGTGGTCACCCGGGATATCGGCTACGCGGTGGATGCGACGCTCGACGCCGATCAGTTGACGATGCAGCTGAAGGCCGACCTGGGCGATACCCGAATCCAGGATCAGTCGGTCTTCAGCGGCGGCTTCACGCTGGCGCTGGATCGGGTCGACGGTGACGCCTACCGGGCTCTGGCGAAGGCGCTGGAAGAGAACCTGACGGCCATTCAGACCGCCGCCGACGCCGATGACGACCAGGCGCTCGAGTCCGCACTGGCGCCGTTGCAGCCGTCGATCCAGGCGCTGCTCGCCGGGTCGCCGCGCCTGTCGCTGGAGAGTCTCAGCGCCGACAGCCCGATGCTGGGCATGAAGATGCGCGGCGAGGGCGAACTCAGTGTCGATGGCGCCGGCATCGAAGCGTGGGATCCCGAGACGATGAGCGACGAGGCGCTGGAGCGTGGGCTCCTCCGCCGCCTGCAGGGCAGCCTCACCCTCGAGGGCGCGCCGGCCATGCTGCTGATGACGCTCGGACTGCCGCTGGGCAGCGATCCGCTACAGGTCGAACTGGCGGATGGCGTCCTCGACGTCGATGGTCAGCGGATACCGCTGTTGCCGCCGGCGAACGACTCGAGCTGACAGCGTCCAGATGCCTGACGGGGCCGCGCTTTCGAGCGCGGCCCGACGATTTCCGCGCCGATCTCCGGTCGCCGACTTGAACTCCCGCCCCTGTGCCCACATCCCTTGGTCATTCGGCCAGCTTTGGCCTCGAACTCAGGGTGAATGATGAGCGAACACGACCGCGACGCCACGGACTACTTCGAAGCCAGCCAGGACGCCGTTGGAGGCGACCCCAAGTCGCAGCGAGCCGCCGGTGCCGTCGTCCCTTCCGGTGATTATCTGCCGGAACGGATCTATCTCCTTCCCATCCACAACCGTCCTTTCTTCCCCGCCCAGGTGCAGCCGCTGATCATCCAGCGCCAGCGCTGGGAGGAGACGATGAAGCGCGTCGCCAACACCCCCCATCACATGGTGGGCGTGGCGTTCGTGGGCGATGTGGGCATGGAGGAATTGAACCCCGGCAGCTTCCCGGAGATCGGCACGGCGGTGAAGGTTCATCGCAACCAGACCGAGGAACAGCAGATCCAGTTCATCGCCCAGGGGATGCGGCGCTTTCGCATTCACCGCTGGCTGTCGAAGACACCGCCCTACCTGGTGGAGGTCTCCTATCCTCGCGAGCCGGTCGATGCCGAGGCGGAGGAAGCGCGCGCCTACGCGATGTCGTTGATCAACGGCATCAAGGAACTGCTGCCCATCAACCCCCTCTACGGCGAGGAGCTGAAGAGCTATCTCAACCGCTTCAGCCCGCACGAACCGGGTCCGTTGACCGATTTCGCTGCAGCCATCACCTCCGCCAAGGGCAAGGAGCTGCAGAACGTGCTCGAGACCCTGCCGATCATGGATCGGATGCAGAAGGTGCTGCCGCTGCTGCGCAAGGAGATCGAGGTCGCCCAGCTGCAGAACCAGATCAGCGAACAGGTCAACTCGCAGATGCAGGAGCGCCAGCGCGAGTTCTTCCTGCGCGAGCAGCTCAAGGTCATCCAGAAAGAGCTCGGTATCTCCAAGGACGATCGCGAGAGCGACGTCGACACCTTCCGCGGCCGTCTCGAGGCGCTGCGGGTGCCGGAGCGGGTTCAGGAGCGCATCGACGACGAGCTGAACAAGCTGTCGGTGCTGGAGACCGGTTCGCCGGAGTATGGCACCACCCGCAACTATCTCGACTGGCTGACGTCGCTGCCCTGGGGCATCACCTCGGAGGACCAGCTCGATCTCAAGCGGGCCCGCGGCGTGCTCGATCGCGATCACGACGGGTTGAACGACGTCAAGGAACGCATCATCGAGTTTCTGGCGGAGGGGTCGTTCAAGGGCGATGTGGGCGGTTCCATCGTGCTGCTGGTCGGCCCGCCCGGGGTGGGCAAGACCTCCGTCGGCCGCTCCATCGCCGATGCCCTGGGGCGCAAGTTCTATCGCTTCTCGGTGGGCGGCATGCGCGACGAGGCGGAGATCAAGGGCCACCGACGCACCTATATCGGTGCCATGCCGGGCAAGCTGGTGCAGGCGCTCAAGGAGGTGGAGGTCGAGAATCCGGTGATCATGCTCGACGAGATCGACAAGATGGGACAGTCGTTCCAGGGGGATCCGGCCTCGGCGCTGCTGGAGGTGCTCGACCCCGAGCAGAACGTCGATTTCCTCGATCACTACCTCGACGTGCGGCTGGATCTCTCCAAGGTGCTGTTCGTCTGTACCGCCAACCAGCTCGACACCATTCCCGGGCCACTGCTCGATCGCATGGAGCAGATCCGGCTCTCGGGCTACATCGCCGAGGAGAAGGTGGCGATCGCCAAGCACCATCTGTGGCCGAAGCTGTTGAAGCGTGATCGCATCCCCAAGAAACGCATCAACCTGACCGATGCCGCGCTCAAGCAGGTGATCGAGGGCTACGCCCGCGAGGCCGGCGTCCGACAGCTGGAGAAGCAGCTGCACCGGATCGTGCGCAAGGCGGCGGTCAAGATGCTCGAGCAGAACCAGGAGACGGTCAAGGTCTCGGTCAACAACCTGGAGGAGTTCCTCGGCGCACCGCTGTTCCGCAAGGAGAAGGTGCTCAAGGGCGTTGGCGTGGTCACCGGACTGGCCTGGACGGCCATGGGCGGTGCCACCTTGCCCATCGAGGCGACCAAGGTGCATGCGCTGACCCGTGGCTTCAAGCTCACCGGCAAGCTGGGCGAGGTGATGCAGGAGTCGGCCAATATCGCCTACAGCTATACCCTGGGCCACCTGGGCGAATATGGCGCCGACGCCGACTTCTTCAACGAAGCGTTCGTCCATCTCCACGTGCCGGAGGGGGCAACGCCCAAGGATGGCCCTTCGGCGGGCGTCACCATGACCACGGCGCTGATGTCGCTGGCCCGGAACCAGAGCATCGACCGGCCGCTGGCGATGACCGGCGAGCTGACGCTGACCGGGCAGGTGCTACCGGTCGGCGGCATCCGCGAGAAGGTGATTGCCGCCCGGCGCAGCGAGATCTTCGAACTGATCCTGCCGGAGGCCAACAAGCGCGATTACGACGAGTTGCCGGACTATCTCAAGGCGGGAGTGACGGTGCATTTCGCCAAGGTCTATCAAGACGTTTCCAGGGTGGTCTTCGGCCGCTGAGACCGTGGTCTCTCAAGGCGTGCCCGGACGACGCCATTGGCGGCAGTGCACTTGCGCTGCCGCTGGCCGGAATCGGATAATCGACGCTCGTCGATAAAGGAACGCGATCGCCATGGCTCTCGAAAGCGCCGTCACCTATCTGCTGGCCATCTTCCTGTTTGCCATCACGCCGGGCCCGGGAGTGTTCGCCCTGATCGCCACGGGCATGAACGCGGGGTTTCGTCGATGTCTGCCGATGGCGGTGGGCATGACACTCAGCGACGTGCTCTACCTGCTGCTCGCGACCTTCGGCCTGGCCACCATCGCGGAGCACTGGGGCGAAGTCTTCGGCGTGATTCGCGTGCTGGGGGCGCTGTATCTGTTCTATCTCGGCTGGAAACTATGGAGAGCCCCGGTGCAGAACGCGGAGGTGGCCTCGCCCGGCAAGCCTGGCGGCAATCTGGCCGGTGTGGCGCAGGGATTTCTGATCTCCGCCTCGAACCCCAAGGTGATCCTGTTCTATATCGCTTTCCTGCCCACGTTCGTCGATCTGGAGCGGCTCGGCGGTTCCGCCCTGGCGCTGTTGGTCATGCTGACGGTCGCGGGTCTGATGGCGGGGCTCTGTCTGGTCGCCGTCGGTGCCGCAAGAGCGCGGAGAGCCCTGCGGTCGACCCGGGCGCAGCGCAGACTGAACCGGGGCGCCGGTTCGCTGATGATCGGCGCCGGCGCGCTGTTGATAGCGAAAAGCTAGTGGCGAGGCGCGAGCGTCACTCGTCATCGCCATAGTACTGGACGCCGAGCCGGATCAGGTCGCGGCCCTGCGCCTTGCGGTGGAGATTGGAGTCGCGTAGCGAATAGACGCAGCCGCAATACTCCTGCTGGTAGAAACGCTCGCGCTTGCTGATCTCGATCATGCGCTTCGATCCGCCTTTCTTGCGCCAGTTGTAATCCCAGTACTCGATTCCCTCGTAGGGCGCGGCGGCGCGATGGCCGCAGTCGTTGATCTGGTTCATGTCCTTCCAGCGCGAGATGCCCAGCGAGCTGGAGATCAGCGTGTAGCCGTTCTCCTTGGCGTAGAGCGCCGTGCGCTCGAAGCGCATGTCGAAGCACATGGTGCAACGAATGCCGCGCTCCGGTTCGTACTCCATCCCTTTGGCTCGGGCGAACCAGTTGTCGGTATCGTAGTCGGCATCGATGAATTCGATGCCGTGCTGCTCGGCGAAGCGGATGTTCTCCTCCTTGCGCAGCAGGTACTCCTTCTTGGGGTGGATGTTCGGGTTGTAGAAGAAGATCGCGTAGTCGATGCCGGAGGCGTGAAGCGCTTCCATGACCTCCCCCGAGCAGGGGGCGCAGCAGGAGTGAAGCAGCAGCTTGGTATGCCCTGGGGGCAGGTGGAGCGTCTGGCGCTCATCGGCGGTGGACATGGTGGGATTGGCCTAGTCGTGAAGCAATTTCCGAATCATGGCTCATGGTGCGTCGCGAGCCTGGTGTCGTCAACGTCGAGTCTCTTCAGCGGCGTCTTCGCCGGCCACTGACCAGGGCCACCCCGACGGCGGCGATGGCCATGCCCAGCCAGGCAACGGGGGGCATGGCTTCGTCGATGAGCCACCAGGAGAACAGCGCGGCGCAGGGCGGCACCAGGTAGAACAGGGCGGATACCCGGGAGGCCTCGCCGCGGCGGATCATCGCCAGCAGCAGCGAGATGGCGATCAACGAGTTGCCGATGACCAGATAGGCCAGCGATCCGACCAGCGCACCATCCAGCTCGAACGTGAAGTGGCCGAAGAGCGCGATCAGCGGCAGCGTCGTGATCAAGCCGGTCAGGTATTGGATGAGATTGGCGCTGATCGGATGGAGTGGCTCGCCAAAGCGCTTCTCGTAGAGTGTCGCACCGCTCATTCCCAGCAGGGCGGCCAGCGCCAGCAGCAACCCGCCGACCGTCGTACTCTCCACGGTCGAGCGACCGACGATGACCACCACGGCGCCCACGAAGCCCAGCAGGAAGCCGATCCAGCGCCGCCTGCCGATGGTTTCTCCCACCATGGCCGGGGCCGCCAGGGCGACCAGTATCGGCTGCAGTGACACGATCAGCGCCACCACGCCGGCGGAACTGCCGAGGGCGAAGGCGCTGTAGCAGCAGCCGAAGTAGACGGTCTGGATCAGGAAGCCGACCACCGCCTGATGGCCCCAGGCGCCGAGCCTGGCCGGCATCGGTGGGCGCAGCCATAGCCAGACCGGCAGCATGATCAGCAGCACCAGCGCGAAGCGAAGCCCCAGAAACAGCAGCGGATCGACGTGCTGCGTGCCGATCTTGGCGACCGGGAATCCCAGTGACCACAACAGCAGGAAAAGGCCCGGCGCCGTTGCGAGCCATAACGGTTGACGCCGGCGAGCGGATGGCTCTGCCATGGAGGATTCAGTCATGTCGATCCGTCGTGGAAAGGGTGGGGCAGCGGCCGGTGTCCCGAACCGCTGGCGCCTCACGAAAGCGATTCCCGGCAGTGCCGGGAATCTCGCCGGTGTGTCTCAGTCCCGTTCCACCGACAGGCCGCCCCAGGATTGGCAGACCGGCATCAGCTCGAGACGGTTGATGTTGAGGTGCGGCGGCAGCGTCGCGGCGAGAAAGACCTGTTCGGCGACATCTTCCGGCTGGATAGGCTCCACGCCGCCGTAGAGCTTGTCGTGAGCGCTCTGGTCGCCCTTCATCCGGACCAGCGTGAATTCGGTTTCCGACATGCCGGGGGCGATATCGGTGACGCGAACCCCGGTGCCCTTGAGATCGCAGCGCAGGTTGTAGGAGAACTGATTGACGAACGCCTTGGACGCGCCGTAGACATGGCTGCCGGGGTAGGGCCATAGCGCCGCGGTGGAGCTGATGTTGACGATGGTCGCGCCGCGCCCGACATCGATCAACGTCGGCAACAGCGTTCGCGTCACGTTGACCAGGCCGGTGATGTTGGTATCGATCACCGTCTGCCAGTCGTCCAGGTTGGCCTCCTGGGCCGGGCCGGCACCCAGGGCCAGTCCGGCGTTGTTGACCAGCACCTTCACCGCCTTGAAATCCGAGGGCAGCTCCTCCACCACCCGGGCGACCGCCTCCCGGTCGCGCACGTCCAGTGTAGCGACGTGCACCGGGACCTGGCTCTCCAACTCGCTTTTGACCGCCTCCAGCCGCTCCTGGCGACGGCCGCTGAGGACCAGTGACCAGCCGGCTTGGGCAAAGCGGTGGGCACAGGCACGTCCGAATCCCGAGGTGGCACCGGTAATGAAAGCGACGGGGGATTGCTGGTTCATGGTAACTCCTGGTCGAGATGAGTGTGGGGGTGCGCAAAGACAACCCGCGCGGGGCGCTTGAGGGTCGAGGGAATCCGAGGGCGCGTCCCGATGACCCGTCAGCGCGGTGGCCGAGTGTCTGCTGGTGGCGACAGCGCCAGGGCGTTTGTGTAAAAACGAGTGATTCCCGGGGCCGCCGAGCGGTTTTTGTTGCGATGTTGTTACAATTTGACGACGATCATGACACGATCCGTGCCTACCGTCGCGGCGCGCCCCCGCCCTTCGATAATAACGTCATAACGACCCCGCGCAATCGCTTCGCATCGCGTTAGCCGTTCTTCCACGGCGCCGTTTCGGTATCGCGCTCACTGGCGTGAGGTGCGCCTCGTCCGTCGATCACGTCGTCAGGCACTGTCCGGCGGTAAGAAAGGAGGTGACAGGATGTCCACTATCAAACGACAGCGATACTACGGCCTGGAGTGGCTGCGCTTTCTAATGGCGTTGTGGATGGTCGCCTATCACTTCGGCGGCATCTATAGCGACATGCCGGGGATGCTGAGAAGCTTCATCGGCATGGGCTTTTTCGCCACCAGCACCTTTTTCATGCTGTCCGGGTTCCTGCTCGCCCACGTGGCGCTGGATCATGCCGGGGAGATGAAGATGCACGGCCCCGCGTTCGTCGCCAAACGCTTGTGCAACCTCTATCCGATTCATGTCATGACGATGCTGCTGTCGATCGGATTGCTGTTGATCCAGTATCCCATTCGCCCCGAAGGGGTTCATGTCTACTTCAATACGCACCCCTATTATCCCCTGAGCGACGAGGTGAGGGCCGACTTCGCCGAGCGATTGTCGTGGCCCAGCGCCATTGGCCATATCGCGCTGCAACTGACGCTCCTCCAGGCCTGGGAGCCGCGCTTCCTGTGGCTCAACGGGGCCTCGTGGTCGATCTCCGCACTGCTCTTCTTCTACGCCTGCTTCCCGTGGTTGGCGCCGCGACTGATGCGGGTCCAGCGCTGGGGCCTGGTGCTGCTGGGCATCTGGGGGCTCTACGCGCTGGGGCCGCTCGTCGCCACGCTGGCGGGGTCGTTCGATTACGTGACGGTTGGCGTGCTCCATCGCAACCCGCTGTTTCGGCTGCCAGAGTTCCTGACCGGCATCGTGCTCTATCGCGCCTGGCAGTCCCCGCGCGTCGGCGACCTGGTACGGCGGTTCCGCTACCCGCTGCTGGCGCTGGGCCTGTGCGGCGTCCCCGTCGGGGTCCTGCTGTTGAACATGGACGGGCTGCATCTCTACTACCTGACCCACAATGGCCTGCTGCTGCCATTCCAGTCGCTGGTGCTGCTCAGCGTGTGTGCCTTCCCGGCTCCGCAAGGCGCGGCGGTCAAAGCCTGGGCTCAGCGACTGGGGGAGTCCGCGCTGTGTATCTTCGCCCTGCACACGCCGCTGATCGGACCGACCGCGAGGGCGACCCGCTGGCTCTTGCAGCGATGGCACGAGAGCTGGGTCGTGGACAGCAGCAACGTGGCGCTCAAGTTCGCGATCCCGCTCTGGACCATGGCCTTCCACCTCGCCATGATCGTCGTCCTGGCGCTCCTGATGCAGCGCTTCGTGGTCGCGCCGGTCCGCCGATGGCTGGAAGCTCGATTGCCGTCGGCGTGGCAACGGCATTCGGCAGCGAGAGTGGTCCAGGCGTGAGTCCGTCAGCGAGAGCCCGTGTCGGCGGCCCCGCAGGTCGTCGTCATGTGCCTCGTCATGTGCCGGGATGAAAGTCAGGCATCCAGTGTCAGGTCGGTGAGCGGGACGGCCTGGCAACTGAGGCACTGGCCCGCTTCGAGGGCGTTGCTCGGCGCGTCCACCTCCCCCGCGATCACGCCGACGGCGCAACTCTCGCATTGACCGACCCGGCAGCCGCTCGGCAGGGCGACGCCATGCCGCTCGGCGCTGTCGAGCAGCGATCCCTCTTGCGGATGCCAGACGAATTCGGATCCCGTCCGCGCGAGACGGATCCGTCTCGGCTGCAGTCCCCGAGTCGCCGGCGCGGGCGGGGAGAGGAAGATCTCGCTGAAGATGGCCTGGGGGGCGACGCCTCGCGTTCGCAAGGCCGCGGTGAGATCGTCCACCATCGCGGGGCTGGCGCACAGGTAGTAACGCGCCTCCTGTGGCAGTTGCAGTCGCGCCAGGGTCTCGCCGTCGATTCGGCCGCTCATGGAGTGGCCTCGGTCTCCCTCCTCTGGCGCGCTATAGGCCGTAACGATGCGCAACCTCGGGAGCGCCGTCGCGAGTTCCGCCAGGCGTTCCCGAAAGGCGTGCAGATGGCGGTTACGACTGGCGTGGAGCAGCGTGATGTCCGGCATCTGCGGAGAGGTCTCGCGTGACAGCGTCTCGAGCAGCGACAGGAAGGGCGTGATCCCGATACCTCCTGCCATCAGCACGATGGGCAGACGATGGCGGCGCGGAAGCGTGAACTGTCCTGCCGGCGCCTGAATGTCGACCTCGTCGCCCACCGCCACCCGGTCGTGCCAGTAGGCCGAAACGCTCCCCACCGACTGCATCGCATCTGGCGCGCGCCTGATGGAGATACGATAACGCCGATGCCCCGAGGCGTCGGCAGGGCCGGAGAGCGAATAACTGCGCTGGAGATGTCGTCCGTCCCGGGTGAGGCGCGTTGCGATGTGCTGCCCGGGCAGGTAGTCGGGCAGGCTGAGGCCGTCGGCCGGCTCCAGCCAGAACGAGGTGACCTCCGGCGTCTCCACGATTCGCTCGCTCATCCGCATGCGACGATAGCCCTGCCACCTTCCGGGGGCGGTTTGGGAGCGCCTGATATCGCACGGCGCCGAACGCAGCGGCAACGCGCCGCTGATCGGGTCGCGCCGGCGGGTGTCGATGATGGCGTTGACGTTGCGGGAACTGGGGCCATGAAGCGGGGAACCGGGACGCCCGAGATCGTCGCAGGCCTGCCACCAGCCGTAATCGGTGATCACCAGGTCCGGTGCGAGCGTCTCGTCGATGACGACGTCGAGGACGATCGAGCCTCGAACGCCCAGCAGCTCCGCGCGGTCGCCGGCGTTCAATCCTCTGGCACGCGCCAGCTCGGAACCGATGGTCAGCGTCGGTTCCGGCGAGCGCCGCCGCAGCGAGGCAACCTGGCGCTGCTGGCTGTGGCAGTAGAAGCCGTTCTTGACGCTGACCAGGGTCAGCGGAAGGCGTGGCTCGGGAAGTGAGGATGGTCGATAGGCGGGCACCCCGGGATAACCGGCATCGGCCAGCGTCTGCGAGTAGAGTTCCACCCGTCGTGTCGGGGTCTCGAAGCCCCTGGGCCGGCCGGAGGCGTCCTGGATGGCGTAGCCGCGTGGAGTCTGGGTCAGCGCCACCCGGTAGCCCTCGGGTCGTTGGCGCAGGCGTTCGACGTCGAGGCCCGAGGGCGCCAGGATATGGTTCCAGCCGCGTTCGATATCGCCGTCGAAGAACGCTTCGCCCATTCCCAGCCGGCAGCCCAGCGCCATGGCGATGGCATGGTCCGGGCGCGCCTCGCCGCGCGGCGACACCATTGCCGGGCGCAGCTGAACGTGGGCGACGGCGTCGGGATCGATCTCGAAGCCGACCCGCAGCCCCTCGCGTTCCCACGGCGTCCCGACCGGCAGCAGGAGGTCGGCGTAGGCGTTGGTGGGGGAGGGGTAGAGATCGCAATGAACGTGGAATTCGAGCGCGGCAAGGGCGCGCTCGCCGCGGGCGGGATCGGGTTGCGAGACCAGGAAGTTGCCGCCGAAACCGAACAGCATCCTGGGCCGGTAGGGCAGGCCGGTCTCGACGGCCTCGTAGAGGGCTTCGGCACTGATCCAGCCGCTCGACGCGGGCCCTAGCGGCCGTGCGTCGAGACCCAGCGCCTTGCGTCTCTGCGTCTCGGCAAGCAGCTCCAGGTCATTGATGCTGTTGGTCGGCGGCCGGGTCCACTGGCGGTTGCCCCCGGGCCGATCGAAACTGCCGGTCAGTGCGTAGAGCGTCGCCAGTGCGCGCTCGGTCTGGGTAGCGTTCGCGTGCTGGCCGATTCCCGTCCAGGCGTGATAGCTCACGGCCGCTCCGGCCTCGGCGATCATCTCGGCGGCACGAACGATGGTCTCGGTGGAGAGTCCGGTCACGGCGGCGGCGCGTTCCAGTGGCCACTCGTCGCACGCCCGGCGGTAATGGTCGAAGGCGGGGCGGGCATGACACGCCCCGGTGCCTTCCCGCACCAGGCGATAGCGGCCCTCCAGAGCCAGCGCCCGGGTCTGGTCGTTGGTCGGTGGCAGCCGGGTGTCGAGCTCCACGGGTTGCCCGCTCTCGAGATGCCAGGCGAGAAAATTGCCGTTCGAGACTTTCAGGAACTTTCCCGACGCCTCGTCCACCAGCAGAGGCGCATTGCTCCAGTTTCTGATGAACGACTGATCGTAACGCTCGTGGCGAATCAGTTCCCGGGCGATGGCCATCGCCAGCACGCCATCGGTACCCGGGCGTATGGGGAGCCACAGGTCGGCTCTTTTGGCCAGCGGTGTTTCACGCGGGTCGACGACCATGAGCCTGGCGCCGTTGTCACCGCCTGCGGCGATCTCCCCGGCCTGGGCGAGC
The DNA here is from genome assembly GCF_937921195.1 of uncultured Salinicola sp. Classification (NCBI taxonomy): domain Bacteria; kingdom Pseudomonadati; phylum Pseudomonadota; class Gammaproteobacteria; order Oceanospirillales; family Halomonadaceae; genus Salinicola; species uncultured Salinicola sp. The sequence continues at coordinate 53,723 of NZ_CALFQK010000052.1, read as the reverse complement.
CAGACGTGTGAAGGGTTGTGCCCCCACAGCACGTTGAGTTTCGAGTTGGCGTAGTCGGCGGTCGGCATGCCGCAGCCGAAGGTGAAACGGTGGGCGACATCCTTGTGCCAGTTGCAGATCTCGGTGCCGTAGAGGGTGTTGGGGCTGCCGTAGAGGCGAATGAAGCGCTCGACCCAGTCGATGCTATCGCTCATCGGCGTGCCGCTGGGGGTCGTGACGCTGAAGACGACGCTTTCCGGCCCGTGCGTGTCCCGGTAATACGCCAGTCTTTCGGCCACGAGGGCCAGCGCCTCTTCCCAGCCGATACGTTCCCAACCCGGGTCTTCCGCGCCCTTGGGGTGCGTTCGCCGCAGCGGATGGAGAATTCGCGCCGGATCGTCGATGAGCTCCGGCGCCGCTCGCCCCTTGGCGCAAGTGGCGCGCCCGGTCGGGTGGCCGGGCAACGCCTCGACCTTGATCAGCCGGTCACCATCGAGATGATTGAGCGTGCCGCATCTCGAGCGGCATAGCGTACAGAAGCCGGGAATCTTGTTCAGCGTTGTCATGGGACCGTACCGGAACGCGCGTCACGGTTAACCGTATCGCTCAGCGTCGTCGAGGGCCAATAGTATCGACTCTGGCTCGCCATGGATTCTTGGCGTTCGAGATGCGATACCCTAGCAAGCGAGTGCGCCTCGCCGGGTCGCCCCGCGAAGCGATTGCGAATTCATCTCTAAGGGAAGCAGCATGAAGGGATCCATCCGTGTGGGGCTGGTCGGCTACGGCATGGCCAGCAAACGGTTCCACGCGCCGCTGATCACCGCGCAGGAAGGCCTGTCTCTGGTGGCGGTGGCAAGCCGGGATGCCGGCAAGGTGAACGCCGACTGGCCGAGCGTGCCGGTGGAGCCAACGCCGGCGGCGCTGTTCGAGCGCGACGATATCGATCTGGTCGTGATCCCCACGCCCAACGCGACGCATTATTCGCTGGTCAGCGAGGCGCTGGCGGCAGGCAAGCATGTCGTGGTCGACAAACCCTTCACGGTGACGGCGGACGAAGCCCGCAAGCTGTGCGATCAGGCCAGCAAGGCCGGACGCCTGCTGTCGGTGTTCCACAACCGGCGCTGGGATTCGGATTTCCTGACGGTGCGCAATCTCATCGACAGTCAGTCGCTGGGCAGGATCGTCCATTTCGAATCCCATTTCGATCGCTTTCGGCCGGAGGTCGCCCAGCGCTGGCGTGAGGATCCCGCCCCCGGCGCCGGTGCCTGGTTCGACCTCGGGTCGCATCTGCTCGATCAGAGTCTGGTACTGTTCGGCACGCCGGATGCCATCTCGCTCGATCTGGCCTGCCAACGGGAGGGGGCCAGGGTCGACGACTATTTCCACGCCGTGCTGCGCTATCGGGAGTGCCGCGTGATCCTCCACGGCGGCACCCTGGTTTCCGCCCCCGGCGCGCGCTTCACCGTTCACGGCACCCGAGCCAGCTATGTCAAGCATGGCCTCGACCCGCAGGAGGAGATGCTCAAGCGCGGTGACCGGCTGCCGTCGCCGCATTGGGGAGAGGATTGGCGCCACGGCATGCTGACGGTCGGCCAGGTACGCGAAGGCATTCAGCCGGAGCTGCACGAAGTACCGACCCTGCCCGGCGACTACCTCGCCTACTACGCCGGCGTCCGAGACGCCATTCAGGGCGGCGCGCCGCTGCCGGTGACGGCCGAAGCCGCGCTGGAGGTCATGCGCGTGCTGGAAGCGGGAATTCGAAGCGCCGAGTCGGGGCAGGTGGTCACGCTGTCGTGACCTCTCCCTGACGTCTCGACCTCCCGCGATGACATCGAGCCAGCGAATTCGCTGGCTCGAGGCGGCGTGATACCGGGGATCGAACCCTCCCCACGACTCATTTCGGGAGGGGAGCGGCCCCCAGGCGGGCCGAAGCGTCGTCATGGGCGCCGTCCTCGGCCGGTATCTCCTCCGGCGATCGCAATTCGCCATTGCGTTTGAGCAGCCACGAGGCGATGGCCGGCGCCATCAGCGCCGAGACCAGCACGCAGGCCGCGACCTGGGTCGTGGCGACACCGACATAGGATTGCAGCGACGGGTCGGCCGCAGCGGCGATTGCCGGTGTGGCGATGGAGTTGCCGGCGGTGGTGCCGGCGGCGAAGCCGATACCGCTGCGTCTGCCGCGTTTCAACAGATATCGATAGCCGAGGTAGACCAGTCCACCGGTGAGCGGGGCGACGAGCAGGCCCAGCGCCAGCCCGGTCAGTCCGCCGTGCAGCACGTCGGTCAGATTGATGCCGGTGCCGAGGCCGAACGAGAAAAAGGGGATCACCATCTCCGGCACCGGACGCATGACCTCGGTCCACTTGGGATCGAGATTGCCGACCAGAATCCCCAGCAGCAGCGGGATGATCGCCGCCATGAACACCTCCAGCGGTATGTCGGCCAGGCCCGATGCGCCGATCAGGATCAGGGTGAAGAAGGGGCCGTCGTTGATGGCGCTGGCAATATAGGCGCCGCGGTCGCGCTGGTCGCCGTAGCGGCCGGTGAAGGCGAGCCAGATACCGCCGTTGCTGTTGTCCATCGCGGCCAGCATGGCCAGGATCGAGATCCCGAACAGGCCCTGCATGCCGGTGGTCAGGCCCAGGATCGCGATCAGCACACCGGGAATCAGGCTCTTGGCCAGGAGTATGACGCTGGCGGTGCCGACGATGGGGCCGGCGTTGCGCGGCGTGATCTGCATGCCGGTGGCGAAGATCAAGGAGGCTGACTCCGCTGATCCCATCAGTCGCGTTGCCAGGCAAAATCCGCTCTCACAAGGCGCGAGGCGAGAAGTTTGGTGGGCCAAAAGAGCGCCGAGCAACGCAGTTGAGAGCGGATTTTGACGGCAACCCGGAGGGACGCGTCTATTTCACTCCCTGGCGTCGTTGCAAAGCCCTCGTGTAAATCTCTACACCACGCGCTTCGCGCCTAGCCATGAAGCGAAATAGACATCGTCGCGGCGATGTAATCAACGGAGTCAGCCTCTGGCCATGAACGCCATGGCGCCGTCCTTGAACAGCGCGGTGGTGAAACTGCCGATCTCCAGCGCGGCGGGCGCGAGCGTGCCGACGATCGACCCGAGAATCAGCGGAATGATCATCAGGCCGCCGGGGATGCGGTTGAGCGTGTCGTAGATGGGGACGCGTGATACGGGAATCGACATGTGATCTTCTCCATGCCAGAGCGAGAGGGGCGCCGTCGGCGACGGCGCCGTGGAAGGTGGCTTGCGGGGTGAAGCGACATGCGTGTTCGGAGAACCCGTGAGTTCAGGTGATGACGCCGATCTGCCAGGGCACGAACTCCTGCTGGCCGTAGCCGTGACGCTCGCTGCGGCTGCGCTCGCCGGAGGCCAGGGTCAGCAAGCGCTGGAATATCTGCTCGCCCAGCTGCTCCATGTCGATGTCGCCGTCGATCAGTGCGCCACAGTTGATGTCCATGTCGTCCGACTGGTGGCGCCAGAGCGCGCTGTTGGTGGATAGCTTCAGGGACGGCACCGGCGCGCAGCCGAAGGCGCTGCCGCGACCGGTGGTGAAGGCGATCAGATTGCAGCCGCTGGCGACCTGGCCGGTGACCGAGACCGGGTCGAAGCCGGGAGAGTCCATGAATGCCAGACCGCGCTCGCGCATCGGTTCGGCGTACTCGAGCACTTCGACCAGCGGCGTGGTGCCGGCTTTGGCAACAGCGCCCAGCGATTTCTCGAGGATCGTGGTCAGGCCGCCCGCCTTGTTGCCGGCGGAGGGGTTGTTGTCGAGGGACGCGCCGCGAACCCGGCAGAACGCTTCCCACCAGTGGATGCGCTCGATCAGCTTGTTGGCGACCGCCGGGCTCACCGCCCGGCGTGTCAGCAGGTGCTCGGCGCCGTAGACTTCCGGGGTCTCAGCGAGCACGGCACTGCCGCCGTGGGCAACGAGCCGGTCGACGGCGGCGCCCAGCGCCGGATTGGCGGTGATCCCGGAATAGCCGTCGGAGCCGCCACACTGCAGCGCGACCCGAAGGTGCTCGACGGAACACGGTGTCCGTTCGACCTGATTGGCTTCCGCCAGCAGCTGCTCGATATGGCGTATCCCCTCGGCGATGGCCTTGGTGGTGCCGCCGATCTGCTGAATCGTGAACGGATGAAGCTTGGGGCCGGGTTTCAGGCCCTGGGATTCGATCAGGGTGTCGATCTGATTGGTCTCGCAGCCCAGGCCGATGACCAGCACGGCGGCGAAATTGACGTGTCGCGCATAGCCGGCGAGCGTGCGCTGGAGCATCTCCAGGGCCTCGCCGTCCGCGGCCACCGCGCATCCCACGCCGTGGGTCAGTGCCACGACGCCATCCACGTTGGGGTAGGCTGCCATCGCTTCGGGATGGACGTCCCGGCGGAAGTGATCGGCGATGGCGTGAGCGACCGTGGCGGAGCAGTTGACCGAGGTGAGAATGCCGATGTAGTTGCGCGTCGCGACCCGGCCATCCGCACGCTGGATGCCCATGAAAGTGGCGGCGGGGGAAATCCGCTCGACGGGCGTGACCTCGCTGCCGATGGCATAGTCCTTGACGTAGCCCTTGGCATCGCCCTGTTCGTGGCCGTCACCCTCGAGATCGCCGATGCCAAGGTTGTGGACGTGGACATGATCGCCGGGTTCGATGGCGCGGGTGGCGCGGCCGATGATCTGTCCGTAGCGTCGAACCATGTCGCCCTGCCGGAGCGCGCGGATCGCGATCTTGTGCGCGGCCGGCACGGCGCTGGTCAGAACGATGCCCGGCAGGATCTCGCTCCCCTTCGGCAGCGGGACACGGGCGATGACCACGTCATCGCGTTCGTGCAGTCGAATGATCGAGGCGGGAGCCTCTGTGGTGTGTTCGATTAGTGCCATCAATCGGCTCCTCGGGCGAGTCGTGCCACTTTGGTCTATGCGACTTTATCTTTAATTCTTTTTGAATCAGTCGGTTATTATGATTTCCGTGCTGGCTCCACCCTATCCGGTCGCCATGTGTCGCACTACTGAGAGTTGCTGATCGAATGATAACGACCGCGCATTCGTCCAAAGTCTTAGGGGTTGCACGAAAAGTCGGCGAGCGTAGGCAGTTTCCGTGCAAAGTCTGATTCTGGTCACGTCATAAGCGAGAGGAGTCGTCGATGCCCCCGACGTTGGAGACACTGATGTCGCGTCTGCGCCTGCGTCAGCTGCGTTTGTTGATGGCGCTGGAGGAGTGCGGCTCGATTCACAAGGCTGCCGAGCAGGTGGCAATCTCCCAACCGGGCGCGACACGGGCGCTCAACGAGATCGAGTCGACCCTGGGGGCGCCACTGTTCTTGCGTAGCGCGAGAGGGCTCGAGGCCAATGACCTGGGACGCTGCGTGGTGCGCTACGCGAGGCTGATCCAGACCGACGTGGCGCATCTGCGCGAGGAGATGATCGGCATTCAGCAGGGTTACGGAGGGCACCTGGCCGTCGGTGGCACGATGGGCGCCATCGCCGCGATCGTCGAAGCGATCGTCAAGGTGCGTGCCGAGCAGCCCTCGCTGTCGCTGCAGGTGATCGAGGACACCAGCGAGGGGCTGTTGCGCTTGCTCGATCAGGGGCGAATCGACGTCGCACTATGCCGCTCCAATTTCGGCCGGCGCCCCGGGGACTACCATTGCCACGGGCATTTCCCCGAGCCGCTCTGGGTGGTCGCCAATCCCGGACACCCGCTGGTCGAGGCCGGGGAGCCCGATTTCACCACGTTGGCCAGGCAGGCCTGGATCGTCTACCCCGTCAGCATGCCGCGGATGCTGGAACAGGAGTTCGTTGCCGCGGGACTTTCGCAGCCGGTGCAGTCGATCGAGATTTCATCGACCTACGCGATCCTGGCCATGCTGGAGCGGGACGAGGGCGTGCTGGCACTGCTGCCCGAGCGCATTGCCCGGGAGCAGGTGAAGCGGGGGCATGTCGCCCGGATCCGATACCGCTTCCGAACGCGAAATCCCGCTTTCGAGTTGCTCTGGCGCCGGGACAGAGAGCTGTCTCCCGCCGCAAGGAGATTCATCGAGTGTTATGACGACGGCGCGGAATGCGACGCCGGTATTTGCTAGGCGGCGATTTTTTGTCTAGGTTTTGTATAGTTTGTTGAAGCAGCCGTTCGTGACGCAAACGAAAAGGTCGATTTCGTTGGATCAGCGTCACGCGTAAAGATGAATTAAGGAGGATTCACATGAAAAAATTGAACGCAGCCATCTTCGCCGCGCTCATCGCGCTTCCCACCGCCAGTGCGTTCGCCCAGGGCGATGCGCCCAGCGTGAGCCCCGAGTCCGGCTCCGCCAACACCCAGTCCGGCGGGGCATCGCCGACGAAGGCCGAGGGTCCGACCGCCGCGGACAGCGCCGGCGGGAAGTTGCCGACCGAGAACAATCTGCCCGACGAGGACAACGGCCAGACCGGTTCCGCCAACACCCAGCCGGGCAGCATGAAAGTCGAGGGTGGGACGGCTCAGGATACATCGGCAGCGCAGGGGCCGATGGCCGACGACATGGAAGGCAACCACGGTGTCGACTCCGCGCAGGACGTCGATCCCGACTGATCGGGATCTTGCCTCGCGCTCGAGTTCTGCAAAACTAGCTTACTGTTCGACGACCGCCCCCTAGTGGGGCGGTCTTCCTCTGTCTCTGCCACTTCTGCCACTGCCACCTCTGCCACTTCTCGTTCTCTGGTGGCTACCGGTGTCGGCCACGCCTCACCACCAGCTTTCGGACTCCCGCTCGCTGCGCAGTTTTTCGCGAGCGATGAACAGGGCGGCGATGGCGCGGCCCTCATGGAAATCGTCCCGCGCCAGCAGGCCGGCGATGTCGTCGATGGCATAGGTTTCCACGATCAGTGGCTCGGGCTCATCGCCTTCCAGGCGCCTCTCGTAGAGATCGCTGGCCAGCATCACCTGGATACGGTGATTCATGTAGTTGGGCGCCAGCGACAACTCCACCAGAGGCTCGATGCGGTTGGCACCGTAGCCGCACTCTTCCATGAGCTCTCGATTGGCCGCCGTGATGATGTCCTCGCCCGGGTCGACCAGCCCCTTGGGCAGGGTCAGCGTATATTCATCGAAGCCCGCCGCGTATTCCCGGATCAGCAAGACGTGATCGGGGTCGGGCATGGCCACCAGCATCACCGCGCCGCGGCCCTTGCCCTTCAAGCGTTCGAAAGTGCGTTCCGCGCCGTTGGCGAAGCGCAGATCGAGCGATTCGATGGCAAACAGTTCGCTCTGGGCGACGTTGCGCCGCGCGAGAAGCGTCGGCCGGGTCAAGACGGGCGGGGGGGAATCTGTCGGCGCCATGGGGCCTCCGTGCATCGGGCGGGTTGCACTGGGTACAATAATCGACGCTTGTCTCCGTGGGAAATGACCCTGATGCCTCTTGGCCATGAAAGGGGGAGCCCCGCGCGAGGATCTCTTTCACTGACGGCCGGGATTCTTCCAATGATCGACTGGAGCGCCATCGATACCGTTTTTCTGGACATGGACGGTACGCTGCTCGACCTCCACTTCGACAGCCATTTCTGGCTCGAGCACCTGCCGCGTCGCTATGTCGAGCTGCACCGGCTCGACGACTCTCATCGCACGGCGCTGGAGTCGCGTATCCGCGACGCCAGAGGAACGCTGGACTGGTACAGCCTGGCCTACTGGAGTCGCGAACTGTCGCTGGATATCGTCGCGCTCAAGCGCGAGGTGGCACACCTGATCGGATGGCGGGCCGATGCACTGGCCTTCATGGAGTGGCTGAAGGCGTCACCGGTGGATGTGGTGCTGGCGACCAATGCCGATCGCGAGAGCCTCGGTCTCAAATTGCCGTTGACCGGGCTGGATCGCTATGTCGATCGCATTGTGTCGTCGGCGGATGTCGGTGCTCCCAAGGAGCAGCTGGCGTTCTGGTCGGCCATGCAGGCGCTGCACCCCTTCGACCCGGCACGCAGCCTGTTCATCGACGACAACGCCGAGGTGCTCGAAAGTGCCCGGCGATACGGCATTCGCCACCTGCTGGGCATCCATCAACCGGATAGCCGCAAGGTCGGGAGCGCCCATCCGTCGTTCACCGTCGTCGAGCAGTTTGCATCGCTTTTGCCGGTGCGGCCGGGTTGAAGCGGGCACTGCCCACCCCCATCTACGCTCTGTCTGAAAAATGCCTGCGCTCGCCCATACGGCGTTAAAAATCGACTCAAAATGCTCATTTACACCTCGTAAACTCCGCTGTTTCGTCAATTTTTGCCTTGTCTGGCCATCGCTCGCCGATTTTTCAGACAGAGCTATCTAGACCGGTCGAGGTAATTGACCCATGAGTGAAACCGTACGTATCGACAAGTGGCTGTGGGCGGCGCGGTTCTTCAAGACGCGTCAACTGGCCAAGAAAGCGATCGAGGGCGGCAAGGTCCGCTACAACGGCAGCCGCGTCAAGACCAGCCGCAACGTCGAGGTCGGCGCGCTGATCGAGCTGCCGCAAGGCTGGGACAACGTGACCGTCGAGGTCCTCGCGCTCTCGGATCAACGCCGCGGCGCCCCGGAGGCCCGGGCACTCTACGCCGAGACGCCCGAAAGCCTCGACCGACGGGAGCGGGAAGCGCATCAGCGCAAGCTGGCCAACCAGGTGATGCAACCGCCGATCAAACGACCCGACAAGCGCCAGCGTCGCGATATCCATCGGTTCCAGCGCCAGCACACCGATGACTGATGCCCCACGCTCGTGACGTCGCCCACTACCTGCCCCCACCGGGCGATCCTGCGATCCTCCCGGTGCCCGACGAGATCCGATCCATGAACGATGAAATCCAACGCTTCCTGTTCGACGACACCAACGTACGCGGCGAGATCGTGCAGCTGGAAGCCGCCTACGGCGAGGTACTCGCGCGCCAGGACTATCCCGCGCCGATTCGCCATCAACTGGGCGAGCTGTTGAGCGCTGTCGCCCTGCTGACCGAGACCGTCAAGCTCGATGGCACCGTCAGTCTCGAGGTGCGCGGCAGGCAGGGGGTCGATGTGCTGATGGCCGAATCCAACCCTGGCGGTCAGCTGCGAGCCATCGCGCGGTACGACGAAAATCAGATCTTCGCCGACGATGCCTCGCTGCGGCAGCTGGTGGGCGACGGGCAGATCGTGATCACCCTGGATCCCGCCGAAGGCAACCGCTATCAGGGGATCGTGGCGCTGGAGCACGATCAGCTCGCCGGCTGCCTGGAGGCCTATTTCGCCCAGTCGGAACAGCTGGCGACACGGCTGTGGCTGAGCGCCGACGGCCAACGCAGTGCCGGGCTGCTGCTCCAGCAACTGCCGGATGATGCGTCCAGCAAGGACCCCGATGCCTGGGACCGGGTGGTGCACCTGGCGGCGACGATCACCGCCGACGAGATGCTGACGCTACCGGCGCAGGACGTGCTGTATCGCCTCTTCCACGAAGAGACCACGCGCGTCTTCGACCCCAAGGCGCTGGCGTTCGGCTGCACCTGCTCGCGGGAGCGCATTGCCAACGCGCTGCACACCTTCGGCGCCGACGAATTGCGAAGCATTCTGAACGAGCAGAAAGCGGTCGATACACAGTGCCATTTTTGTCATACGCAGTACCATTTTAGTGCGGCCGACATCGAGGCGATCATCGACTCTCCCGAGGCGCCCTCGCCGACGCTTCACTAGAGAGGCCGCCACTCGCCGAGCGGAGCGGCTCGCCGGGGCATGAACAGGGCTTTGATCAAAGCCGAATTGACATCGGGCGTCCAGCGTTTGCGCGCTGGGCGCTTTTTGCCATAATGGCGATCCTTTTTCGCCTGCCATGGTGTCGAGATCGCCGGTCCCATCGAGAGCGGTGTCGTCGGGATGGCGGGTTTTCGACGCTGTGAAACGATACGAAAGCAGAGGCCTTCGAGCCCAGGATTGGATAATGACCACCTCTCAAGCCATCTCCCAGGCTGCCGGCGCGAAAGCGCATACCCATTTGACCGCGGCCGAGCTGGTCGAATATGCCCTGGCGAGGGGCGAAGGCGTGCTGGCCGACAATGGCGCACTGGTGGTGGAAACTGGCGAGCGCACCGGCCGGTCCACGCTGGACCGTTTCATCGTCGAGGAGCCCTCGACCTCGGATCTGATCGACTGGGGCCAGGTCAACCGTCCGATCGGGCCGGACGTGTTCGATGCGCTGTGGGAGCGGGTGGAGGACTATCTGGCGGGGGGAGAGACCTTCGTTTCGGAACTCCACGTCGGTGCCGATCCGGAATACTACCTGCCGATTCGCGTCGTCACGCAGAGGGCGTGGCACAACCTTTACGCACGCAATCTGTTCGTGCGTCCCGAAAACTGGAACCCCAAGGACAAGAGCGAGTGGACGGTGCTGAGCGCACCTGATTTCGTCTGCGAGCCGCAGCGCGATGGCACTCGCTCCGAAAGCACGGTGATGATCAATTTCGCCCGCCGCCGGGTGCTGCTGGCCGGCATGCGCTACGCGGGTGAAATGAAGAAGGCGATGTTCTCGGTTCAGAACTTTCTGCTGCCGGAGAAGGACGTGTTGCCGATGCACTGCAGCGCCAACGTCGGCGAGGACGGCGAGACCACGCTGTTCTTCGGCCTCTCCGGCACCGGCAAGACCACGCTGTCGGCGGACCCCGAGCGCTATCTCATCGGCGATGACGAGCACGGCTGGGGAGAGGGCACCGTCTTCAACTTCGAAGGGGGGTGCTACGCCAAGACCATCGATCTGTCACGCAAGAACGAGCCGATCATCTGGGATGCCATCCGCTTCGGCACCGTGCTGGAAAACGTGGTTCTCACCGAGGACCGCGTTCCCGATTATACCGATGACAGTCTGACCCAGAACGGCCGGGCGGGGTATCCGCTCGAGTTCGTCGCCAAGCGGGTGGAGGAGAATCGCGCTGGCGAACCCAGCGCGATCATCTTCCTGACCTGCGACATGAGCGGGGTACTGCCACCGGTCTCGCTGCTCTCCAAGGAAGCGGCTGCCTATCACTTCCTCTCCGGCTACACGGCCAAGGTCGGGTCCACCGAGATGGGCTCCACCAGCGGTCTGGAAGCGACTTTCTCGACCTGCTTCGGGGCGCCGTTCTTCCCGCGCCCGGCCCACGAATACGCCGAACTGCTGATCAAGCGTATCGAAGCGTTCGAATCCCGGGTCTATCTGGTCAACACGGGGTGGAGCGGCGGCGCTTACGGTCAGGGCGGCAGCCGCTTCAGCATCCCGACCACCCGGGCGATCATCCGCGCCATTCAGGAGGGAGACCTGAAGGACGTCGAGACGCGCCATATCGAAGGGCTGAACCTGGATGTGCCGGTGGCGGTGGAGGGCGTCGATGCCAGACTGCTCGATCCGCGCGATGCCTGGGAGGATCGGGAGGCCTATCGAGAGCAGATGAATGCGCTGATCGCCAAGTTCACGGACAACTTCACCAAGTTCGACGATGTCGATTCGGCGATTCTGGCCGCCGGCCCGCAGAGGCTCTGACCGGGCCCGTCGAAAGACGACATTCTGCCGCAAGCGCGCTGCCGGCCCGTTCGGCACTGCATCAAGGGGATGGCCAGCGGCCATCCCCTTTCGATTCCGGCGTTGCGATGCGCCGGAGAGTGAGCCCCGTGCGTCGCTGTGCTAACGTGGCGCGATCTTGTTCATCGTGATGATTTTCATGTCCAACACCCAATCCGCAATCACCGCGCTGATCGCCGACGAGCTCGGCGTTCGCCCCCCTCAGGTTCATGCCGCCGTCGAACTGCTGGATGGCGGCGCCACTGTCCCGTTCATCGCCCGCTACCGCAAGGAAGTCACCGGCGGACTCGACGACAGCCAGCTCCGCACGCTGGAAGAGCGCCTGCGCTACCTGCGTGAAATGGAGGAGCGGCGCGATGCGATCGTGCAGGCGATCGACGAGCAGGGGCAGATGACCGAGGCGCTCCGTGCCGATCTGCTGGCGGCGACCACCAAGCAGCGGCTGGAAGACCTCTATCTGCCTTATCGGAAGAAACGCCGGACCAAGGCCCAGATCGCCCGCGAAGCCGGACTGGAACCCCTGGCCGATCGCCTGCTGGCCGAGCCCGGTCTGGACCCGGAGCGCGAGGCGGCAGCGTTCATCGACAGCGCCACCGGCGCCAGCCATGGTGTCGAGGACGCCAAGGGCGCGCTGGACGGTGCCAAGCAGATCCTGATGGAGCGCTTCAGTGAAGAGGCCGAGCTGGTCGGTCGGCTACGCGAGCGACTGTGGGAGGATGGCCAGCTGCGTGCACGGCTGGTCAAGGGCAAGGAGGCGGAAGGCAGCAAGTTCTCGGACTATTTCGAGCACGACGAGGCGCTGGCCAAGACGCCATCGCATCGTGCGTTGGCGATGTTCCGGGGGCGCAAGGAGGGGGTGCTGGCTCTCTCGCTGGTCATGGCCGGCGAGGACGACGCGCCCATCCATCCTGCCGAGGTGGCGATCGCCCGCCATGTGGGTATCGACCTGGGTGCCGAGCAGGCCGCCTCTCGATGGCTGAAGGAGGTGGTTCGCTGGACCTGGCGGGTGAAGCTCTACACCCATCTGGAAACCGAACTGATGGGCCGTCTGCGGGAGCGGGCCGAGCAGGAGGCGATCGATGTCTTCGCCGCCAACCTCAAGGATCTGTTGCTGGCGGCACCCGCCGGACCGCGCACCACGCTGGGGCTCGACCCCGGTCAGCGCACGGGCTGCAAGGTCGCCGTCGTCGATGCCACCGGGCGTTTCCTGGAGCAGGCCGTCATCTATCCGCACGCGCCGCAGAAGCGCTGGGACGAAGCGCTGGCGACCCTGGCCGCGCTGGTGGAGCGCCATGACGTGTCGCTGGTGGCGATCGGCAACGGTACCGCCAGCCGTGAAACCGACAAGCTGGCCGCCGAACTGGTCAAGCGCGTGGCGCCACGCCAGCTCACCAAGGTGATGGTGAGTGAAGCCGGTGCATCGGTCTACTCGGCATCGGAGCTGGCGGCCAGGGAGTTTCCCGACCTCGATGTATCGATTCGCGGGGCGGTGTCGATCGCCCGGCGACTGCAGGACCCGCAGGCCGAGCTGGTCAAGATCGATCCCAAGTCGATCGGTGTCGGCCAGTATCAGCACGATGTCTCCCAGGTGAACCTGTCCCGGAGCCTCGAGACGGTGATCGAGGACTGCGTCAACGCGGTGGGCGTGGATCTCAATACCGCCTCCAGCGCGCTGCTCTCCCGGGTATCCGGCCTGAGCACGATGCTCGCCGACAACATCGTTGCGCGGCGCGACCGCGAGGGGCCGTTTCGCACTCGCCAGGAGCTCCTCGGCGTCGACAGATTGGGTCCCAAGACTTTCGAGCAGTGTGCGGGCTTTCTGCGCATCATGGGCGGCACCAATCCGCTCGATGCCAGCGCGGTGCACCCTGAGGCCTATCCACTGGTGGCGCGCATTGCCGAGCGCAACGGGCGCGAACTGGGCGGGCTGATCGGAGACAGCCGCTATCTCAAGACGCTCAAGCCCTCGGACTACGTCGACGAGGCGTTCGGGGTGCCGACGGTCATCGATATCCTGGCTGAACTCGACAAGCCGGGCCGCGATCCCCGCCCGGAATTCAAGGCAGCGACCTTTCGCGAGGGCGTGGAGAAGATCGGCGATCTCGAGCCGGGCATGCTGCTGGAGGGTGTCGTCACCAACGTGACCCATTTCGGCGCCTTCATCGATATCGGCGTGCATCAGGACGGGCTGGTGCATATCTCCGCGCTGGCCGACAAGTTCGTCGACGATCCGCGGCAGGTGGTCAAGGCCGGCGATATCGTCAAGGTCAAGGTGTTCGAGGTCGACGTGGCGCGACAGCGGATCGGATTGACGATGCGACTGGGTGACGCACCCGGTGAGAAAGCGGCCCCCGGCGAGCGCCGGTCGGGCAGCGGCAAGCCTCGTGGCGGGGCGCGGGGTCGTCAGCCGCGACAGGGCGGCAATGATCGCCAGCCCGCGCAGCCGGGCGGCGTGATGGCCGAGGCGCTGCTCAAGGCGCAGCGACGACGCTAGGGAGTGTTGGCGTTTCACGCACGCTCGCGTCGGAACGACAACACTTCTGGTACCGGGTCGCGAAGTCGTTAGCCTTGAAAGCGCTATCGTCGGCTCCATAATGAGGTTTGGCTCGCGGTGGCTCCGGCGACAGCATTGGCGTCCGGAGCCGTCGGCGCACGGACAAACGGGGGAGCAGAGCTCTTCCCACGAAATAAGGTGTTGAGCGTGTCTGATCAACTCGCCACGAACGTCGGCCAACTGATGGCGCCGGCCCAGAAGGGATTGCTCGGTCGTCTACGGCGGGGCATCGAGAAGGAAGGGCTGCGTGTCGATTCCAAGGCCGCCATCGTGCAGACCCTCCATCCGCACTCGCTCGGCTCGAAGCTGACCCACCCCCACATCACGACCGACTACTCGGAGGCGCTGCTCGAGTACATCACCCCGGTCTATTGTCGTCCTGCCGATGCGCTCTCATTCCTGGGCGATCTGGTCCGCTTCACCTATCGCCAGCTCGACGACGAGTGGCTGTGGCCGGCCAGCATGCCGGCGCGGCTCTCCGGCAACGACAGCGTGCCGATCGCCGACTACGGCACGTCCAACGTCGGCACCATGAAGCATGTCTACCGCAAGGGCCTGGATGTACGCTACGGCCGCATCATGCAGTCGATTGCCGGCATTCACTACAACGTCTCTCTGCCGGATGACATCTGGCCGCTGCTGCGGGAACGGGAGGGGCGGCAGGGCGAATCGCTGCAGGGGTATCGCTCGGCCCGCTACTTCGATCTGATCCGCAACTTCCGCCGCAACAGCTGGCTGCTGCTCTATCTGTTCGGTGCCTCCCCGGCGCTGGACCGCAGCTTCCTGGGGGAGGAAGGCGGCGACAATCGCTGCGACAAGCTGAAGTCGATGGGCCAGCGCACGCTCTACGCGCCCTACGCGACCAGCCTGCGGATGTCCGATCTGGGCTATCAGAACAAGGTCCAGGAGCAGTTGAAGATCTGCTTCAACTCGCTCTCCAATTATGTCGGCACGCTCCGTCACGCCATCTCCGCCGAGTGGCCGGATTATCGCCGGATCGGTGTGGAGGTGGACGGCGAGTGGCGACAGCTCAGCGCCAACATTCTGCAGATCGAAAACGAGTACTACAGCGACATCCGTCCGAAACGGGTGGCGCGACACGACGAGACGCCCACGCAGGCTCTGGAAGCGCGCGGCGTCGAATATATCGAGGTGCGTTGTCTCGATCTGAATCCGTTCCTGCCGCTGGGAATCGATGAGCCGCAGATGCGTTTCATGGATACCTTCCTGCTCTGGTGCCTGCTCTCCGAGAGTCCCTGGATTCCGGACGAGGAGTGCGACCGGCTGGACGACAATCGCCGGCTGGTGGTCGAGCGCGGCCGCGATCCGGATCTGAAGCTGCGGATTGGCGATCGTCACGTGCCGCTGCGGACTCGGGGCCACGAGATCGTCGATGGGCTGCGCGAGGTCGCCGGCCTGCTCGACGCCATCGAGGGCGACTGTCTTCACGCTGCCGCCATCGAGACGATTGCCCGGCGGCTCGACGACCCGGAGCTGACCCCCTCGGCGCAGATGCTGCGGGCTCTGGAGGCGCATGGCGGTGAGTGGACCGATTTCATTGCCGATCTGGCCAAGGAGCAGGGGCGTCATTGGCGCTCGACGCCGATGGACGAGTCGCGTGCCGAACTCTTTTCCCAACTGGTCGAGACGTCGCACCAGCAGCAGCACGACATCGAAGCCGAAGACCGGGTGTCGTTCGCACGCTTCATCACTGATTATTTCCAGCGGGCGAGGGAACCTCGTTCGGCGGCGTGAGTCAGTGAATCCGTAACGTTCGGCGAGAGCCCAGGATCGGCTGTCGTGAAATGGAAGCACGGCCGGTGCTGGACCGCACTGGCCCTCAGTGGAAACGAGACATGCAAATCAAGCGTTGGGTGGCGCAAGCCAGTATGCGTCAGTGGTGCCTGCTGGGGCTGTTGATGTCCTGCTTCATGATGGCGGTCGCGCTCTACCTGCAGTATGGCGTCGGCCTCGAGCCTTGCCCCTTGTGCATCTTCCAGCGCGTTGCGGTGATCTCCGCGGGTGTCGTATTCCTGATCGGGGCGATTCACAACCCCGGCAAATCCGGAGGCCTGGTCTATGCGCTACTCGCTCTGATTGCCGTGCTGACGGGCATCGGCGTGGCGGGGCGGCATGTCTGGCTGCAGACCCTGCCACCGGACAGCGTGCCAAGCTGTGGGCCCGGCCTGGACTACATGATGGACATGCTGCCGTTGTGGGATGTCATGGCCCGCGTACTCCACGGTTCCGGTGAGTGCGCGGCCGTCGAGGGGGCGCTGTGGGGCGTCACGTTGCCGCAATGGACACTGTTGGGTTTCGTCGTCATGGCGACCATTCCGGTGATGATGTTGGTATCCCGATTGCGCTACAGTGGCAGGACGGTCCGCGAACCGGCAGGGCAGGCGTCTTGATGGCTCGCCTTCCGGGTTGCGCTGAAACGTCAACAGCCCCCTAGGGAGAGTGATCATGCTGGAAGATTGCAAGACAGCTCGGGAGCGATGGGGCGGGGTACACGCGCTGATCGATCGATGGCTGGATCAGCGCTACGACATGCTCGTGACGCTGGTCGATCTCCGTGAGTTCTGCGATGCCGATCTTTCGGCGGTGCCCAAGGCGCGAATCGACGCTTTCAGCGAAGCGCTGATGGACTACATCAGCGCCGGCCATTTCGAGATCTATCCGCAGCTGCGAGAGGAAGCCAAGGCCTTCGACGACCAGGAGGCGCTGGCGGTGGCCGACAGGCTCCTGGCTCGCGTCGACGCCTCTACGCAGCTGGTGCTCGATTTCGACAGTGAGTACGCGACCCCGTCACGCTGTCAGCGCTATACCGACCGGCTGCCGGGCTGGCTGGAGAAACTGGGCGCCACCATGACCGAACGCTTCGATCTCGAGGATCAGTTGATCGGCCGGCTGCATGCGGTGCACGCGCCTTCGTCCACCGAGGCGGCGGCTGCGCGAGACGGCCAATCCCTGCGGACGGAGTGAGTACCGCTTTCCCCCGGTGCCGTTTCCTTGTTTCGATCCCGCGACGCCCTGGTTCCCGCCAGGGCGTCACGGCCTGGTCCGGTCCGCCCGCGGCAAGGCTACGCCGATGGCGCTCGCAAGGAGAGTACGCGCCAGCCTCGCTCCCGGGCCAGTTTCTCGAGCTCCTCGTCGGGGTCGACGGCCACCGGCGTGGCGACTTCCTCGAGCAGGTATCGATCGTTGATCGAGTCGCTGTAGAACCAGGCGTCGTCCAGCGCCAGGGTGGGGTGTTCCTCCAGCCACTCTCTGACCCGCGTGACCTTGCCTTCACGGTAGCTGGGGACACCCTCCACGCGGCCGGTGTAGCGCCCATTTTCCCGCTCCGCCTCGATCGCGATGAGATCGTCGACACCGAGGCGCCGGGCGATGGGGCCGGTGATGAACCGGTTGGTCGCGGTCACGATCAGCAGGAAATCGCCTCGCTGGCGGTGCCACGCCAGTAGCTCCTCGCCCTGTGGCAGAACATGCGGCTCGATCTTGCAGGCCATGAATTGCTGGTGCCAGGCGTTGAGCTGCTCTTCGCTATGCTCGGACAGCGGCTTCAGCGCCATCGAGAGATAGGCCATGATGTCCAGCTCGCCGGCCCGATAGTCGCGCAGATACTGGTCATTGGCACGCCGGTAGGCTTCGCCATCCACCGCGCCCTGTTCCACCATGAATTCGCCCCAGGCGTGGTCGCTGTCACAACTCAGCAGGGTGTTGTCGAGATCGAAGATGGCCAGACTCAAGGTTGGCTCCTGTCCTGTGTCGTTCGTGTGTCGTTCGGGGCAACGACGTTGCCGTTCGAATCGCGGGTGCGGGTGCCCGGCAGTATCGCAAACTCCCGCCGCTTTGCCCACGCCGGCGGTGGCGCCCATGGCGGTTGCCGGGCGATAACTCCTTGTCGTCAAAGGCGTGGGCGCAAGAGCCGTTCGAGGGGTGTCTTGACGCCGGGGTTTTGGCGCCGGTTGGCTTAAGGCGTATTGATGCCCTTTCTCGCTTTGTGGAAGAATGATCCCAACGACGATTGAGCTAAGGTGAACGCTGTGATAGACGCCGATGGCTTTCGGCCGAACGTTGGCATCATCATCGCCAACTGTGATGGCCAACTGCTTTGGGCGCGTCGGGCGGGTCAGGAAGCGTGGCAGTTTCCGCAGGGAGGCATCAAGGCTTGCGAGACGCCACATCAGGCACTCTTCCGGGAACTCGAGGAGGAAATCGGGCTGACGTCCAAGGATGTCGATGTGGTCGCCTGTACGCGTGGCTGGCTGCGCTACCGTCTCCCCCGGCGCATGGTCCGAACGCATTCGAAACCGATCTGTATCGGTCAGAAGCAGAAGTGGTTTTTGCTGAAAATTCGCTGTCACGACAGTCAGGTCTGCGTGGACAGCACGCCCAAGCCGGAATTCGATGGCTGGCGATGGGTGAGTTACTGGTATCCTCTCGGGCAGGTCGTGTCCTTCAAGCGCGAGGTCTACCGGCGCGCGCTGCGGGAACTGGCGCCCGAATTCCATCGACTCTCTCTGGAGGAAATGGCCAGGCTTTGAGGCCGGCAGCACGATTCACGGCTGAGTGACTCCCCCTGATGGCGACGACTGTCGCATGGCATTCAGGGGTGGCGTCTTACCGGCCATTGATGCCACGACGAGGATCTCCTCGCCCACAAGAAAAGGCTCATGCTCGATACCCTTCGCCGCATCGTTCAGGAAGTCAACGGCGCACGTAGCCTGGATGCCGCGCTGGCCACCATGGTGCGCCGAATCCGGAAGGCGATGCGTACTGACGTCTGCTCCATCTACCTGTTCGACCGCGAACGCGATCGACTGGTGCTGATGGACACGATCGGCCTGCGCACCCAGGCCGTGGGTGTCGTGACCCTGCGCCTGGGAGAGGGGCTGGTCGGGCTGGTCGGGCAGCGCGAAGAGGCGCTGAATCTGGAAGACGCGCCGTCCCATCCGCAGTTCCGCTACTTCGCCGAGACGGGAGAGGAGCGTTTCTCGAGCTTCCTCGGCGTGCCGATCATCCATCAGCGGCGGATGCTCGGGGTCCTCGTCGTCCAGCAACAGGAGAAGCGGCGTTTCGACGAGGGCGACGAGGCGTTCCTGGTCACGATGGCGGCACAACTGGCGGGCGTTCTGGCCCATGCGCTGGTATCGGGGACGCTCAGTCGGCCCACGGGGCCCGACGGACAGGCGATGTTTTCCGGCGTGGCGGCGTCGCCGGGAATGGCGATCGGCGAGATCGTGGTGATCGCCCCGCCTGCCGACCTGGATAGCGTGCCGGACCTGATTCCGACCGATCCGGATGCCGAGGTGGTCCGCCTCCATGCCGCGCTCGCCCATGTGCGGGAGGATATCCGCAAGGCGGGAGCCCGCCTGGCCAGCCGAATCTCTACCCAGGAGCTCGCGCTCTTCGACGTCTACCAGCAGATGCTGGGAGATGCCGCGCTGGGCAACGAGGTGGAGAAGCGGATCCGGGAGGGGCAGTGGGCACCGGGAGCGCTGGCCGATGTGGTGCGTCGCCATACGCAGTATCTGGAGCGGGTGGATGACGGCTATCTGCGCGAGCGGGCGGCCGATATCCGGGATCTGGGCCGCCGGGTGCTGGCCCACCTGCAGGAAGGCAACGAGCGGACCCCCTCGACCTATCCCGACAACGCCATTCTGGTCGGCGACGAGATCAGCGCGGCGACGCTGGGCGAACTGCCCAGGAAGCGCCTGGCGGCGCTGGTCTCGATTCGTGGCTCCAGCAACTCCCACGTCGCCATCCTGGCCCGCGCCATGGGCATCCCCACCGTGCTGGGCATGGTCGACCTGCCGCTGCCGAGGATCAACGGGGCCAAGGCGATCCTCGATGGCCATCGGGGGCGGCTGTTCGTGCGGCCCGATGCCCAACTGGCCAAGCGCTACGAACGCCTGATCAAGGAGGAGCAGGCGCTGGCGGAAGTGCTGGAGCACGAGCAGCACCTGCCCAGCGAGACCTCCGACGGTCACGTCATGCCGCTCATGGTCAATACCGGGTTGGCGGTGGATGCCGTCGCCCAGCTCAAGCCGCGTGTCAGCGGGGTGGGGCTCTACCGGACGGAAGTCCCGTTCATGATGAACGAGCGCTTCCCCAGCGAGCAGGAGCAGACCCGGCTCTATCACGAGCAACTGGCCAGTTTTGCCCCGCTTCCCGTGGTCATGCGCACACTCGACATCGGTGGCGACAAGGACCTGCCGTATTTTCCGATCAACGAGGCCAACCCGTTTCTCGGCTGGCGTGGCATCCGCGTCACGCTGGACCATCCGGAAGTGCTGATGGTCCAGATGCGCGCCATGCTGATGGCATCGCGAGAGCTGGACAATCTGCGCATCCTGTTGCCGATGATCACCAGCGTGGACGAGGTCGATACCGCGCTACGCCTGCTGGCGCGCGCTCGCGAGGAGCTTGCCGAGGAGGGCATCGAGGTCGCCTCGCCCAAGGTCGGGGTGATGATCGAGGTGCCCGCGACACTCTACCAGCTGGCTGCGCTGGCGGACCGGGTCGACTTCTTCTCGGTGGGAAGCAACGACCTGACCCAGTATCTGCTCGCGGTGGACCGCAACAACGCGAGGGTGGCCGGGCTCTACGATGCCTGTCACCCGGCTGTGCTCAACGCCCTGTCGCGTCTTGCGCAGGAGAGCCGGCAACTGCAGATTCCCGCTTCTGTCTGCGGTGAGCTGGCCGGGGATCCCGCCGGGGCACTGCTGCTGATGGGCATGGGCTTCGATGCGCTGTCGATGAATGCGCCCAGCCTGCCAAGGGTGCGGGCCGCGATCCGGCGCGTCAGTATCGGCGATGCTCGCGCGCTGGTGTCGGAGACACTGTCGCTACCGACCACGGCGGTGGTCAGGGCGCACCTTCGTCAGCGTCTGACCGACTGGCAGATTGGCCACCTGCTGCCGCCTCAGGACTGAGCCATCGTGGGCACCGCCAGGCGTGTCGCCTCGCCGATCGGCGCACCGCCCGCCGCGAAGCGCTGCTCCTCCAATGTCGTTTCCGCCGTCGAGACCGAGACCAGCGTCGTGGCTCGCGTCCCGTACTCCTGTCCTTCGATGAACGCCGCCGAGAGCCGGCGCTCGAGGTCCCGGCCAACCCCGGTGTGGGGGAGCTCGTCGAGCGATGCCTGGCGCGTATCGCCCATGGCCGAGCGCATGCCGACCCGCCAATCCCTCGTCGTCAGCGCCTGTCGCAGCGCCTCCCGAGCCTGAACGACCTTGGGCCAGGGCGTATCGAGACCGGCATTGGACAAGCCGTGCAGACCGGGCGACACGAGCCGCCAATGGGTCTCATGGCGACTGTGATGAAGCGTCCACATCCGGGTATCCGACATCACCAGCAGATTGAATCCGGCGTAGGGAGCGGCGCCATCCGATGCCAGCGTCTCCAGCCACACCGCCGGATCGTCGACCTCGAGAGCCTGGCGCACGAGTTCGCCGCGGCTGGGGGCGCCGTCGGGCGTTGGCGCCTGCTCCTCCCTGACGTTGGTCAGGGCGGCCACCCTCGTGGGCGTCGCTGCCAGCCAGGTTCCCCCGCCAACCAGGTCCCGGCCGCCGATCAGGCTGCTGTCGGGCCAGCGATGCAGCGCTTCGGCCGGGCGGGCGTGGAACTCGTCGCGATTGGCGGCGAGGCGCAGTCTCACCGCTGCCTGGGGCTGCCAATCGAACACGATCAAGCACATGGGGTGATCTCCAGCGAGAGGGCGATGGGGGGATGTCGGGGCGCCGCCATGACACGGCCCCGTCGGCAGCGTACCATAAGCGCGCTAGCGACCCGTGCCAGCTCTCCGCTCCGTTGCCTCGTGTCTTACAGGACCCGTCACATGCCCACATCCCTCTCGTCCTCCATCGCCAGGCCGGCGGCAGGCGTTCTTGCTCCCTCGACACCGGTGTCCGTCAGGCGAGGAGGCGTCCGATGCTGACGGCTATCGCGATCTATCTCCTGGTCGGCGCCGCTGCGGGTCTGATGGCGGGCGTGTTCGGTATTGGCGGGGGCATCGTCATCGTCCCCGCGCTGGTATTCACCTTTCTCGCCCAGGGGGTCGATCCCGCAGTCGTCGCACATCTGGCGGTAGGGACGTCGCTGGCGACCATCGTGGTCACCGGTGCCTCTTCCGCCTGGGGGCACTGGCGGCGGGGCAGCGTGAGGCAGGACTGGCTTCGGCTGATGATGCCGGGATTGCTGATGGGTGGGGTTCTCGGCGTGCTGCTTGCCTCGGTACTGCCCGGTCATGCGCTGACGCGTCTGTTCGGGATTTTTGCGGTGGTGATGGCGCTGAAAATGCTGCTGACTCGCCCGCCCGCGACCCTGGGGCGGGAGCCGCGACGCTGGCCGATGACCTCGGCCGGGGCATTGATCGGCGGCGTCTCGACGCTGTTCGGCGTCGGCGGCGGGGTCATGTCGGTGCCGTGGCTGTCGCGTTTCACCAGCCGGATGACGGAAGCGGTGGGAACCTCGTCGGCCATCGGCCTGCCGATTGCGTTGATCGGCACCGCGACCAATGTCGTCGTGGGGTGGGGCGAGATGACCCTGCCGACGGGGGCGACCGGCTATGTGATGTGGCCGGCTTTTCTCGGCCTGATGGTGACCAGTGTTCCGATGGCCCGGGTCGGCGTCAAGGTCGCCCATGCATTGCCTGCCAGGACGCTGCGACGTATCTTTGCCCTCCTGCTGATCGTAGTAGGGATCAAGCTGATGATCGGCTAAGGAAACACTGCATAAATGTCTGCGCAGGTGAATCGGCTTCGTTGCGCGGTGCTGGAGCGCCAGCCCGGCCGGAATCCTCACATATAACCCATAGGCTCCGGTTCCTGCGCCCCGTGCGCCTTGCGCCGGAGTGCCGCCCACGTCATCCTGCTCGCCGATTTATTCAGCGTTTCCCTTAACTCTTTCGTAGCCAAGGAGAAAGCATGCTGGCTTACCCCGAGATCGACCCGGTGGCCGTTTCGTTGGGCCCGCTCAAGGTGCACTGGTATGGGCTGATGTATGTCGTCGGCTTCGTGGGGGCCTGGTGGCTGGGGCGCCTGCGTGCCGACCGCCTGGGGCTCAAGCGCGACGACATCGGCGACATGCTGTTCTACGGGGCGCTCGGGGTGGTGCTCGGCGGCCGTATCGGCTATGCGCTGTTCTATGGTCTCGACCGGTTCGTGGACAACCCGCTGTGGATATTCCAGGTCTGGGACGGCGGCATGAGTTTCCATGGAGGGCTGTTGGGGGTGCTGCTGGCCACCTTGCTGTTCGCGCGCAAGCACGGCCTGGCGTTCTTCCAGCTCACGGATTTCATCGCGCCGCTGGTACCGATCGGCCTGGGGGCGGGGCGCATCGGGAATTTCATCAATCATGAACTGCCCGGCCGCGTGACGGACGTCCCCTGGGCGCTGGTCTTCCCGGGAATGGGAGGGCAGGGGCGCCATCCCTCCTCGCTCTACCAGTTCTTTCTCGAGGGTGTGGTGCTGTTCGGCGTGCTGTGGATGGCGTCCCTGACCCCGCGCCGACGAGGCTTCGTCTCGGGGCTCTTCCTGATCTGCTACGGCGCGTTTCGGTTCCTGTCGGAGTTCTTCCGCCGCCCGGATCCGCAACTGGGGTTCATCGCCTTCGACTGGCTGACCATGGGGCAGCTGCTGTCACTGCCGATGGTCATCGCTGGTGTCGCGCTGATCGCCTGGTCGCGTCACAATGAGGTGGACGACGCCCGCCCGGGGCAGCCCGCGCGCTGAGCGAGCGTCGTCGAGTGGTTGGCCGCCGAGGTTTCAAGCGGCCTTGAAATCGAGAGTGTTTCGATGGGCTCGTCGCCTGCGCCGAGCCTGTCACTGGTAAAGGAGCGTGCCCATGCGGCCTTATCTCGACTTGATGCAGCGCGTGCTGGATAGCGGCGTTGAAAAAGCCGATCGGACCGGCGTCGGGACGCTTAGCGTGTTCGGCCACCAGATGCGCTTCGATCTGGGTGAAGGATTCCCCCTGGTAACCACCAAGAAGCTCCATCTGCGCTCGATCATCCATGAGCTGCTGTGGTTTCTCCGGGGCGATACCAATGTCGCCTACCTGCACGAGCACAACGTCTCGATCTGGGACGAGTGGGCGGATGCCGACGGCGATCTCGGCCCCGTCTACGGCTACCAGTGGCGAAGCTGGCCGACCCCCGACGGCGGGCATATCGACCAGATCGCCAGGCTGGTCGAGCAGATACGCCGCAACCCGGACTCCCGCCGACATATCGTCTCGGCCTGGAACCCCGCGCTGGTCGATGAAATGGCACTGCCGCCTTGCCATGCGCTGTTCCAGTTCTACGTCGCCAACGGCGCGCTCTCCTGCCAGCTCTACCAGCGCAGTGCCGATATCTTCCTGGGCGTGCCGTTCAACATCGCCAGCTACGCGCTGCTGACGCACATGATCGCCCAGGTCTGCGGGCTCCAGCCCGGCGAGTTCGTGCATACCTTGGGCGACGCCCATCTCTATCTCAATCACCTCGATCAGGCCCGGCTGCAGCTCTCGCGTGAACCGTTGGCGCTGCCGACCCTGAAGCTGAATCCGTCGATCGATGATCTTTTCGATTTCCGCTTCGAGGATATCGCCATCGAGGGATACGAATCCCATCCTTCCATCAAGGCGCCCATTGCCGTATGAGTGACCTGACATCGCCAATGAAGCCGGAAACGCCGATCGCCATGATCGCGGCGCTGTCCCGCAATCGCGTCATCGGCGTGGGCAATCGGTTGCCCTGGTACTTGCCGGAGGATCTCAAGCGATTCAAGTCGCTCACGCTTGGCAAGCCGCTGGTCATGGGGCGCAAGACGTTCGAGTCGATCGGTCGACCGCTGCCTGGGCGCCTGAATATCGTGATCACCCGCGACCGGCACTATCATCGCGAGGGAGTCAGGGTGTGCCACTCCCTGGACGAGGCGCTGCAACTTGCCGATCATCAAGCGGTGATCGACGATGCGGCCGAGATCATGGTGATGGGCGGTGGAGAGATCTATCGCCAGGCGCTGCCCGTCGCCGACAGGCTCCAGCTTACCGAGGTGGACGTCGAGATCGAAGGGGACGCATTCTTCCCCGACTTCCTGAACGGGGAGTGGCAGGAGGTGGAGCGTTCCGTGATGCCGCCGCAGCCAGGTCAGCCGGACTATGCTTTCGTCCAATACCGTCGGGCGGCCGGTTCTGGCTGAGTCTCGGCAGGGCCATACGGTCAGGAGGGATCGAGTGCCACTCGTCAGGATGCGCGATGGCATGTCCCTACGTAGATTGAGAGGACTTGAGAGGAGTTGTGCCGTGTTGACGGATCGAACACAGGCGCTCCTGGCTGCCATCGAGCACCAGGTCGAAGCGGGCCAAGCCGCTTTGGAAGCCGAGAAAGAGCGGTGCAAGGCCTTGGAGGCTGAGAATCGAGCCCTCAAGGAGCGCCTGCTGGCGCTGGCCGAACTGGACCCCATGGTGGTCAAGGGGCAGGATCACAGCGAAGATCCGGACGGCGGTACGCGCGCCCGTGGCCTGGGCAATCTGGCATTTCGGCGGCCGCGGTCGAAACCGGGTGATGACGCTGGCACTAGAGCGGGTCGTCACGCTCCGGTCTCCCCGCTGCAGCGGCTGACGTCTTCGCCTTCCCATGAAAGGGCGTTTTCCGAGACCGATCGCCATGTGGATGTCGCGCGTGCCGAACCGGTAAATACCGCGCCACCTGACGCTGAACCCGAATCAAGCCCCTCTCGAACGCCTTCCGATGTCCCCCTGAAGCCTTCCGCTGCGGAACCGGCGTCTGCCAATGTTGAGTCGCCGCCGCAGAACTCACTGGCATTCGGCGCCGAGCACGAAGTGCCGTCGCCCCATGCACTGCTCGCCCAGTGGTACAAGCGCTACCCCAAGGCCTTCTTCAAGGGGCATACGCGGCCGCTGAAAACCGGCATTCACCTCGATCTCTGCGAGGTCGAACCCTGGCCCGAGAAGTTGGTCCGTCGGGCATTGGCCTGCTATGTGCACCTGCCGCGCTACCTGAAATCGGTCCGGGAAGGAGCGAATCGGGTGGATCTGGCGGGGGAAGACAGCGAGGTGGTGACCGCCGAGGAGGCCAAGCACGCCAAGCGGCAGCTGGAAGCGTTGCAGAAGAAGCAGAAAGCTCGCGAAACACAGCAGCGATCGGAAAAGCTGGACCGCAAGATCGGGGCGTTGCTGGCCAAGCATGGTCAACGCCCGCAGGAGTGACACGGGGCGAGCCCTGGGCGGTTGAACTGAATTGAACTTTGGTCTCGATGGGCGTGCGAGGCAGGAAGGGAGAGAAGTGTTTGCCCCTGCCTCCTTGCCTTGACAGGGCATGTCATGAGACTGTCACGGCCCGTGGCTAGGCTGCCGGCAGCCGGTTTGTGCCGACGATGCCACGAATCCCGGCAGTAAAAAGAAGCAGAACCGGTGGGAATCGCAGGGAACGAAAACAGTGTTTTTTTCTTGTTGCGTTCCTCTAACGTCCGGTATAAGGTTTCCGGGCGAGCATTGGACAATAACAAGGCTTCCAAGTTCCGCAGCCGTCATTCGTTCGCGTGACGAAGCTGGTTGAAGGTGCCGAAGCCGACTGCATCTGCAGACACGATCGAACAGTAAGCTAGTTAAGGAACCTATCGCGATGAAAAAGACGCTCTTAGCGACTGCTATTGCTGGTGCCCTGGGCGCCTCCGCCGCTGCCCAGGCAGCGACTGTCTACAACCAGGACGGCACGCAGCTCGACATCTACGGCAACATCCAGATTGCCTATAAGTCCATTGACAATGAGTATGGCAATACCGAGGACGAGGTATTCGATAACGGTTCGACCATCGGCTTCTCCGGTCAGCACATCATCAACCCGGGCCTGACCGGTTACTTCAAGGCCGAGTTCGAGCACCAGGCTGATGAAGAGAAGTCCAACGGCGGCATCAACGACGGTGATCAAGCTTACCTTGGCCTGAAAGGCAACTTCGGTGACGTCCGCCTGGGTTCCTGGGACCCGTTGATTGACGACTGGATTCAGGATCCGATCAGTAACAACGAATATTTCGACCTGACTGACTCCTCCGTTGACTTGGGCGGTCTGTACGGTGGTTCTTTGGCGGACGGCGTTGACGTCGACCGTGAAGGCGACAAGTTCCAGTACATGTCTCCGAGCTGGGGTGGCCTGCAGTTCGCCATCGGCACCCAGTACAAGGGTGACGCCGAGGAAGAATTCGGTGCTGATCACAGCGTTACTGGTGTTTCCAGCCAAGGCTCCAACGCTTCATTCTTCGGTGGTGCGAAGTACACTATTGGTAACTTCTCCCTCGCAGCTGTCTACGACGATCTTGACAACTACGGCCTGCATGCCGTCGATGAAGCAACTGGCGAGACGCTCGAGTATGAAGCCAAGGCCTATGGCCTGGGCGCTCAGTATGTCATCGGTACCTTGCGTCTAGCCGCCAAGGTCGAAAACACCGACGCGACTTACGCTGGTGATGATGGTGACATCATGCGCTACGCACTTGGTGCGCGATACGGCTACGCGCTGTCTGATAACTTTGCCGGTGACGTGTACGGCGCTTACCAGTACGTCGATGCTGACAGTGAAGTGGCACCGATCGTTGACAACGGTGGCAACGAAGACAGCTTCAACGAGTGGACTGTTGGTGCGACCTACAACATCTCTCCGGCTATGTACACCTTCGTCGAGTATGCTCAGTACGATCGTACTAATGACGAAGGCGACGGCGTTGCCGTCGGTGCAGTCTACAGCTTCTAAGCTGATCCCGATGCGAGTGGCCCAGCCACTCGCTCGAACGAAGCCGGCCCCCTCGGGGCCGGCTTTTTTATGCCTGATCGCCACGGGCTACGGGCTACGGGCTACGGGTTGCGAGTGCCGCTTGTCTTGTCGGCAAACGGCGCTCATCCTTTCGGCTCGCGGCTCGCGGCTTTCCTTGGTCTAGATGTCATTATGGTGACAGGCTGGTAATCTCTTGTTGAGCGAGCGTTCAATAATCGTCGAGCGTCACGCCGTCGTAACAGGTCTGTCGTATAACAACGTTTTCCACGCCTCTTCGTGACGGGTGGATCGACAAACAACAGGAGACCTTCGATGACCCTTTCCCGTCGTCGTTTCTTGCAGGGTGCCGCGGCTGCCGGCGCCGCCGCTTCGGTGCCGTTCTACATCAATCGTGCCCTGGCCCAGGATCAGGTCCTGCGCATCTACGCCTGGGCCGGCTATTTCACCGATGAGATGCTGTCGGATTTCACCGCGAAGACCGGTATCAAGGCGACCTTTACGCCCTATGGCACCAACGATGAACTGATGAACTCTCTGCGGGCCACCGACGGCTCGGGCTTCGACGTCATCATGCCGACCGTGGACCGGGTGCCCGGCTATCTGGACTATCAGTTGATCCAGCCGCTGGATACGTCGCGCATCCACTGGGATGGCTGTCTGGATACCGCCATGAAGGGGTCGGAAGTGGGTGGTGTGATCGATGACAAGCGCTACTTCGCCCCCTCCGACTGGGGCACCGAGGCGATCGCCTACAACACCCGCTATACCGATATCGACCGCTCGAAGCTCAGCTACGGTGATCTCTGGAATCCCGATATCGGCGAGGGGGTCACGGTCCGTGCGCACTCGGCGCTGATCGGCATCGGGCTGTGGCTGGAATCCCAGGGCAAGCTGCCGCGACCGTTGCTGGATTCGTTCAAGACCGAAGAGGCGATGCGCGCCAACTTCGACGTCATCTTGGCCGAAGCCGTCAAGCACAAGGACATGGTGATCCAGTTCTGGTCCACCGAGAACGAGGCCCAGGGCGCTTTCCGCACCAATGGCGCCCTGATTGGCCAGACCTGGGACAGCACCGCGTTTCGACTCCAGAGCGAGGGCGAGCCGATTGCCTACGGAGCGCCCAAGGAAGGGGCGCTAGCCTGGATGGAAGGTTTCGTCATTCCTCAGAACGCACAGAATGTCGACGCGGTCTACGAACTGATCAACTGGTACTACACCCCGGAAGCGGGGGCGATGTTCGTCAAGTCCACGGGCTACAACTCGACCGCCGTCGGCGCCGAGGAGCTGCTGCCGGAAGCGACGCGTCAGTTCTTCAAGGAGTCCTACACGCAGCAGGATCTGGACAATCTGTGGTGGTGGCCGGTGCAGGATCCCTGGTACGTCGCCTTGCGTAACGAGTATCAGGATCGATACCTGTCGGCATGAACGTCGTTTTTGGCAAGCGAAGACCTCGTGCCAACTGGCACGAGGTCCTGCCGGAATTCGACAGCTTCCCGGCTCGGATCCCACGCTAAGAGGACGTCATGGACGGTCGCGTAACCCTGAACCAAGTCGCGATGCGATTCGGCGATTTTACGGCGATTCAGCCGACCTCCCTGGAGATAGAGTCGGGAGAATTCTTCAGTTTTCTCGGCCCTTCCGGCTGTGGAAAGACCACGCTTTTGAACATGATCAGCGGGTTCCTCACTCCCAGCGAAGGCTCGGTCGCCATCGGCGGTGTCGACATGACTCGAGTGCCGGTCAATCGCCGGCCCACCGCGATGATCTTTCAAAATCTGGCGCTTTTTCCGCTGATGAGCGTCTACCGGAACATCGAATTCGGGCTGGAAGTCCGTGGCATCGACCGGAAACAGCGCCGGGACAAAGCTGACGAACTGCTGGATCTGGTGGCCCTCTCCGGTAGCGGCGACAAGCCGGTCGCCGAGCTGTCCGGAGGCCAGAAGCAGCGGATCGCGATCGCCCGTGCGCTGGCCGTGGAACCCCGCGTCCTGCTGCTGGACGAGCCACTGTCCGCCCTGGATCTCAAGTTGCGCCAGCACATGCGCACCGAGCTCAAGGCGATTCAGCGCAAGACGGGGATCACCTTCATCTATATCACCCACGACCAGGGCGAGGCATTGACCATGTCCGATCGGGTTGCCGTGATGTGCGATGGCCGCATCCAGCAGGTTGCCGATCCGATGACGCTGTATCGCCAGCCCCGGACCGATTTCGTGGCCGGCTTCGTGGGCGAGAACAACCGTTTCCCCGGGCGTGTCGCGGCCGTGGACGGCGGGATGGTGACGTTGGACGCGGGGCTGCCCGCGCCGTTGCGCGGACACGCCGACGCCGCCTCGCCGCTCGCGCCCGGCGACGAGGCCACGCTCTATGTGCGGCCGGAACAGTGGCGGGTAGGCAGTGCCGGCGATTCGTCGCTACGGTTCGGGGGCGTGGTTCAGGCCGAGCACTTCGAAGGCGCATGGCTGACGCTCGAGATCGCGCTGGACCAGGGCGGGACGGTGCGGGCGCACGTGCCGCAGGCGCTGGAGAGTGCCGGCATCGAGTCCCAGTTGGCGGTCGGCAGTCCCTGTCGGCTGGACTACTCGCCGCGTGGGGCGCTGGTCCTGCCGGGCGTCGAGCGGGGACGAGCTAACGAGGAGAGCGTCGATGTGGCGGCAACTGCGTAACCGCTTCGGACTGCCGCTGACCATGGCGATCGTCTCGCTGATGGGGATCTGGTTGATCGTGATGGTGCTGCTGCCGCAGTGGCAGATGATCGATTACTCGTTTCACCCGTCGCTGCTGCCGGCCGAACGTGGCGGGGCGAAGGACGTCTGGTCGCTGACCAACTACGCCACCTTCTTCCACAACGAGATTCATCTCGCGATCTTCTTCAAGACGATATGGTCCAGCGTCCTGGTGACGGCACTGACCCTGATCGTCAGCTATCCGCTGGCCTACTATCTGGCCAAGGTGGCGACACCGGGCCAGGCAGCCCTCTGCCTGCTGCTGTTGATCGTTCCGTTCTGGATCAACGAGATTCTCCGCACCTTTGCCTGGTACATCATCTTCGCGTTTCGGGGGCCGCTCAACGAGCTGCTGTTCGCGCTGGGTCTGATCGATCGGCCGATCCGCTTTCTCAACGGCGACACCGGCGTGTTGGTGGGGATGGTCTATGCCTACATTCTTTTCATGGTCTTCCCGCTCTATAACGCCATCGAGAGCCTCGATACCAACCAGATTCGAGCCGCGCGGGATCTTGGCGCCGGCTGGGGGCGAACCCACCGGCGTATCGTGATTCCGCACGCCAAGCCCGGCATCGCCACCGGATGCATCATGACGTTCATGCTGGCCGCGGGCAGTTACGCGGTGCCGGCGCTGCTGGGTTCGCCGGGAAGCCGCTGGTTCACGCAGATCATCTACAACTGGTTCTTCGAGGGCGGCGACTGGAATCAGGGGGCGGCCTATGCGTTCCTGCTGCTGGTGCTGTGTATCGTCTTCGTCACCGCCATCATGCGGATCTTCAAGGTCGGTCTCGGCGATATCGCCAAATAGGAACGGTGCTGAATGAGTTCTTCGCGATTCTTCTCCTGGGCGCTCAAGGCCTATCTGGCGGTTTTCTTCGCCTATCTTTTCCTGCCGTTGCTGATCATGGCGGCAGCGACGTTCAACGAGAGCCGTTTTCCCACCGTCACGCCCTGGACCGGAACGACCCTGCGCTGGTTCTCGGCGCTGTGGGCCGACGGGGGGATGTGGGACGCCTTGACCAACAGCTTGCTGGTCGCCGTGGGGGTGCTCTGTCTGGCACTGCCCATTGGCGTGGCCAGCGCGCTTTTCCTGACCACGGTCGATGGGCGTGGCAAGTCCTTCATCTATGCGCTGATCCTGTCGCCACTGCTGACGCCGGGTGTGATCATCGGCATCTCGACGCTGATCTTCTGGCGCGACTGGGGGGTGAACGGTGGCATCGCGTTGACCGTCATTGCCCAGAGCGCGTTCATCGCGGCCTACGTCATGTTGATGGTGGCGGCCAGGCTGCAGCGCTTCGACCGCACCCTGGAGCGCGCGGCGCTGGATCTCGGCGCCAGTCAGTGGCAGGTGTTCCGGCGAATACTGCTGCCCTATCTCAGGCCGGCCATCCTGTCGGCGGCGGTCCTGGCATTCCTCCAGTCGCTGGAGAACTACAACACCACGCTCTTCGTTGCCGGCTACGACACCACGCTGACCGTCTATATCGCTTCCAAGGTCCGTACCGGCCTGACCCCGGCGGTCAACGCGCTGGCGCTGGTGATGATCCTGTTCACGGTGGGGCTGGCGGTGATCTACGAGCTCAAGCGCCGTCGCGAGGCCGCCAGGCGAATCGCCTGAGACGGCTCGCGCGGCGCAAGCCGTTCACTGACGCGTCAGTCTGACCAGTCGATGGCGCAGTTCCGGGTCGAAAAGTGCCCGACTGCGCATCTGCGTTTGCCGCAACGAATCGTCGTAGAACAGTCTTTCGTTCTCGACGCGCAACCAGCCCTGCTGCTCGAGCGTCTCCAGCATGCCGCTGAAAAGTCGTTTGTCGAAGAACTCCGGTGCGTTGAGACCCGACAGCAGTGTCAGGCGTTCGGCCAGCTGGCGGCTGTGCTCCTCGAGCGCCTGCTGGGTCAACTCGCCGCTGGGGTAGCGCAGTAGCGAGGCCAGCAACAGGTAGGCGCGTTCCAGGGTTGGCTGTACCGGCTGCCCCAGCAGTCTCAGGTGCTCGCTGGATTCCAGGTGTCCCGGCTGACGACGCCAGCCGTTGTCGGTCACCTGCAGCAGGCCTTCCTCGGTCAGCACGGAGAGCGTGGCGCTAAGGCGCTCGCGCGGATCGGCGGGGGGCGCGAAATAGAGCTCGTTGGCCAGCAGCGGCCAGGCCGGCGACAGCAGCGCATCGAGATCGTCCAGCGTGAATGCCGCGTTATTGCGAAAGGCGAACGCCACCAGGCCCAGGTGCATGAACAGGTGCAAGACGTTGTTGCGATACCAGGTCAGCAGCGTCGCCTGTTCCGGGCGTGCGGTGACCAGTTCGCCAAGGGCCTGCGACTGCCGTGTCACGAAGCCGAGGCTGGCCACGTGCTCGATCCAGTCGGCTGGTTCGCCCGCCGGCAGTTGGCAATGCCGGCTCCCGGGCAGGTTGCGCTGCAGCCTGACCAGAAGGCCGATGTGATGGGCCAGGAGGTCGGACTCGATGGTGTGATGGGGCGTCGCCAGCAAGGTCATGGCGACCAGCGAAACGGCATTCAGGCTGGCGGCGTCGTTGATCCGCCGCGCCAGCGTCTTCCCCAGCAGCGGCACGGCGCGATGCAACCACTCCGGACGCGCCGAGACGGGGTCGTCCTGCCAGCCCGGCACGGTCTCGTTCAGGAAGTCCGCCAGCGACAGCGGCTCGCCAACGCTGACGGTGACCCGGCCGTGGGGCTCGCGCAGATGCTTCAGCACGCGGAGCAGGTCGAGGGGCGACTCCTTCTTCTTCTGGCCGCCACGCAGCTCGCGCAGATAGCTGTTGCTCTCCAGCACGCGCTCGTAACCCACGTGAACCGGCACGAAGGCGACGTCCCGAATGGCGTCGCGGGCGAACGAGCGCAGCGTCATGGCCAGCATGCCGGGGCGGGGTGAGAGCATTCGTCCGGTTCGCGAGCGGCCGCCTTCGATGAAGTACTCCACCGGGTGACCGCGTGCAATCAGGCGGTGCAGGTATTCGTTGAAGACCGCGGCGTAGAGCCGGTTGTCCTTGAAGCTACGGCGTAGAAAGAAGGCGCCGCCCCGGCGCAGCAGGGCGCCGATCACCGGCATGTCCAGATTGCGACCGGCGGCGATGTGTGGCGGCATCAGCCCCTCCCGGTAGAGCACGTAGGAGAGCAGCAGATAATCGATATGACTGCGGTGGCAGGGGACGTAGATCAGCGTCCGCTCGCCGGCTATCGCCTTGACCGCGTCCAGCCCGTGCACGTCGACGCCCTCGTAGAGGCGGTTCCACAGCCGCTTGAGCAACTCGTAGAGGAAGCGCATGACCGGGTAGGACATGTTGGAGGCGATCTCGCGTGCGTAGCGTTCGGCCCGGCGCCGCTCCCGGGCCGGGGTGCTGCGGTCGGCCTCGACGGCTTCCTGGATGGCCTCCCGCACCGGACGACTGTCGACCACGCCGCGCATCAGCGTCCGGTGATGGGAGATATCCGGCCCCAGCACGCGTGCGCGAATGCGCCTGAAGTGGACCCGCAGCACGCGGGCCACCTTGCGTTGGGTCAAGGTGACTTCGGGGTCGTCGATCAGCGGTCTCAGCCGGATCGGCTCGCCGAAGTGCGCTTCCAGGTGGCGGCCGTTGACGATCACCGACAGCAGTCGGCGCAACCGCCCGCTCCAGGCCCAGTCGTCGGCGGCCAGCATCTTCCAGAAGCCGAAATCCTTGCCCGGCGCCCGGCTCCAGAAAACGCTCACCGGGACCAGTTGCGCGTCCAGAGTGGCGTCGGCCTCGAGGGCATCCAGCAGATGCTGCAGGTGAGCCGAGTGCTGGCCCTGGATCGCGCCACGGCTGCCTCGCAGGCGTGGTAGCGCAAAGCAGCCGGGAAGCGAGGCGTGACCGAGCTGATGCCACTGGCCGGCATCGGGGAGGTCGAGATCGCGGCTCAACCGGTCGATGGCGATTTCATCGGTCAGGGCGGGGCGGGCAATGACATAGAGCGTGGGGAGCGTGGCGTCGAGCTGGAATGGCTCCGGTTCGACCAGGCGGAAGGCGAGCCAGCGATCGAGCAGACGACTGGCCAGACGATGCCACAGCCGTTGAAGTCCCATGGATGCCTGCATCGACGCCATTTCCCCCGCAAATCCATGAGTATAGCGGTATCGTCGCGGCGCAGCGACGACAGGATCGGCAGGCTTTCCCTGAAACGCCAAACGTGCGTCAATCGGCAGCGACCAGGGAGGCGCGGTTCATGCAAGCGACATGGAAGGATGGCAATCGATTCGAACTGTTGCCGGAGGGCAAGCGCTTCTGGCCGGCCATGCGGGAAGCCATCGAGGGCGCCCGGCATCGCTTGTGGGTCGAGCTCTACTTGATGGAGTCGGGGACGCTGGCCGACCGCTTCATCGAGCTGCTGGTCGCGGCGGCGTCCCGCGGCGTCGAGGTCAAGCTGATGCTCGACGGCGTGGGGAGCATG
This sequence comes from uncultured Salinicola sp., assembly GCF_937921195.1. Lineage (NCBI taxonomy): Bacteria > Pseudomonadati > Pseudomonadota > Gammaproteobacteria > Oceanospirillales > Halomonadaceae > Salinicola > uncultured Salinicola sp. The sequence continues at coordinate 18,729 of NZ_CALFQK010000052.1, read as the reverse complement.
GGACTCTCGCGCAGCGACCGGCAGCGGTTGCGGGAAGGCGGCGTCGAGCTGAGGTTCTTCAACCCGCTGTCGGTGACGCGGTTGGGCGGCAACCTGATGCGCGATCATCGCAAGCTCGTGATCGTCGACGGCAGCACCGCCTTCACCGGAGGGTTCGGGATCGTCGACGAGTTCATCGACGCCTGGTACGAGGTCGCGGTGCACATCCAGGGGCCGGTCGTGGAGGACTGGATGCGGCTGTTCGTCCACGTCTGGGACTCGCCGTTGACCCGGGGGGAGGGGGCCAGAACGCGCCTGGCATCGTCTCTGCAGGCCCTGCCGCCACCCGAGCCGTCGGCCGCAGGCGTGCGCGGCAGGGCGATCTGGGGGCGAGGGCACCGCTATCAGGCCATTCGTATCTCGCTGCAGAGCCGCATCGGTACCTCCCGCCGCCGGCTGTGGCTGTGCACGCCCTATTTCGTGCCGACACTCAGTCTCCGCCGCGCGCTGGCCGGCGCGGCGCGGCGCGGCATCGATGTGCGCCTGCTGCTGGCCGGCGGCCATCACGACCACCCTGGCGTTCGCTACGCCGGGCAGCGATTCTATGGCCGGCTGCTCAAGGCGGGGGTCAAGATCTACGAGTTTCAGCCCAACTTCATTCATGCCAAGTTCAGCGTGATCGACGACTGGGTCTCACTGGGGTCGTGCAATTTCGATCACTGGAGCCTTCAGTGGAATCTAGAGGCCAATCAAGAGATCGACAACGCGGCGTTCGCCACCGAGGTGTCGCGGCTTTTCGAGCGCAATTTCGCTACCAGCCGGCGTATCGATGCCGCCAGTTGGGCGCAGCGTCCATGGTGGCAGCGCGTGAGGGAGTGGCTGTTCGGGACGCTCAACGCCTGGGCGACGCGTCTCAAGTAGCCTCCGGCCCGCTCAGCGCTTGCCGCCGCGCTTCCGGCTTGCGGCGGTCTTCGTCCCGACGGCACCCTTGCCTTTGGGCGGTTCGGGCGGGACCCGGAAATGGAGGTAGAGATCCAGCGTCAGTTCGGCCAGTTGATCCGCCAGGGCGGAAAACTGCGAGTCGTCGGCCACCATTTCCGCCATTTCGGGTTCGTCTTCGAACAGTCCCGACAGCGCCATGAACGGCAGCAGCAGGGCCGCCACATGGGCCTCATCCTGGGAGAACCAGGCGGCCTCGTCCACGAAGACGCCTTGCATGAAACCCGCGCACCAATCCTCGATGGCCGCGACCATCTCGCCGTCCGCATCCAGTTCGGTATCGAAAGGCAGTTCGATCCGGTGGCCGCGTTCCATGATGCTGCCGGCGTTGGTCTTGAGCGCCTCGAGCAGGCCCAGAATCTCGTCGCGCTCGGCGGCATGCTCGAACGGCGGCTCGCCTTCGAACAGCTCGGCAAGCCAGAGGTCCGGCGGGACCTCGCCGGGAGATACCGCCAGCGCGACCAGATAGCCGTGTGCGCCGATCAGGTCGGGCGCTTCCTCGCCGAGGCGCTCGGAGGCCAGGTAATCGTCGAGCCTGGCAAGTGCGTCATCGTCCAATGGCGGCTGGCTGTCGATGGCGTCATCCTGGGCTTCAGGCATGCAACTCTCCGTGGCGTGATGGGGATGGCGGGCTGGACGCCCATGGCTGTCGTCGGCATTCTATCACCCCATGACGAATCTGCGTTCCTCCTCTCCCGCCCCCGCGCTCGGGGAAAGCGATGCCCAGGCGCTGGATGCGCTCGATCCCGCCGCGCTCGAAAGACGGCTCTTGCATCAGGCGGAGGCGGCCTGGCAGCTGGCACGGGAGGTGCACCCCGCGCTGCCCCGGCCGCGGATCTGGTTCGATCTGCGTGGACGAAGCGCAGGGCAGGCCCACTACCAGCGTGGCGGGCTACGCTTCAATCGCACGCTGCTGCAGGAAAATCGGCAGGCCTTCATCGATGAGATCGTGCCTCACGAGATGGCGCACTGGCTGGTCTTTCATCTCGAAGAGGGCATGCGGGCGCGCCCCCACGGACGCGAGTGGAAGACGGTGATGCGGAATCTCTACGGCCTGGCGCCAGTCGTCACGCACCGCTTCGACGTGGCGCGCGCCAGTCCCGCGCCCTATCTCTACCGCTGCTGTTGCGAGACACTGCATCGCTTTACCGGTCGGCGTCATTCTCAGGCACTGAAGGGCACCCGTTACCGGTGCCGTCACTGCCGAGCACCACTGAGCTTCGCTCACCGGGAAACGCCCCAATAGCATGAGTGTCGCGCCGGGCCGTCGCTCACCGGTTTCGTCAATTGCCGCCATCGCCTCGTTCACGGAATTGGCGCAACGGCGCAGGTTGACCGAAACTCGATGAGACGAAGGTCTAATAGGGGGTGGCCGGTGCCGCCGTTATATGCTGACGGACCGCGCAGGCGTGGGTCTATCACATTGAGTCGACTAGGCTTTCATCGTCGAATGGGTCCGAATGAAGGGGGATTGGAGCATGAGCGAACAGCAGCGCATATATCCTGTCGATGAGCGCTTGGCAGCCGATGCCTGGATCGATCGCGATCGTTACCAGCAGCTCTATCGCCAGTCGGTGGAAGACCCCGAGAGCTTCTGGCGGGAGCAGGCCGACAGCCTGAGCTGGAGCAAGAAGCCCTCCACCATCAAGAACACGTCGTTTGCCTCCGATAACGTCGATATTCGCTGGTTCGAGGATGGCGAGCTCAACGTCGCCCACAACTGCCTCGATCGTCATCTCGACTCCCGCGGCGACCAGCCCGCCATCATCTGGGAAGGCGACGATCCGAACGATCATAAGATCATTACCTATCGCGAGTTGCATCAGCGAGTCTCGCAGCTCGCCAACGGTCTCAAGTCCCTGGGCGTCGGCAAGGGCGATACGGTCACGCTCTACATGCCGATGGTGCCGGAAGCGGCCATGGCCATGCTCGCCTGTGCCCGGATTGGCGCAGTGCATTCGGTGGTGTTCGGCGGATTCTCCCCGGACGCACTGGCGGGACGTGTCGTCGACTCCCAGTCCCGCGTCGTGATCACCGCCGACGAATCGGTACGCGGCGGCAAACAGGTGCCGTTGAAGGACAACGTCGACGCGGCGTTGACGCGAGAGGGCACCGACGTGGTCGAGTCGGTGCTGGTCGTCAGGCGCACCGGTGGTGATATCCAGTGGCACGAGGGGCGCGATCGCTGGTTCGACGACGTCGTCGATCAACAGTCCACCGATTGTCCCGCGGAGCCGGTGAACGCCGAGGATCCGCTGTTCATCCTCTATACCTCGGGCTCGACAGGAACGCCCAAGGGGTTGAAGCACACCTCAGGCGGGTATCTCCTCTATGCCGCGCTGACGCATCGCACGGTTTTCGATTACCACGAAGGCGAGGTCTACTGGTGCGCCGCCGATGTCGGCTGGATCACGGGGCACAGCTATATCATCTACGGGCCGCTTGCCAACGGTGCCACGACGCTGATGTTCGAAGGCGTGCCGACTTACCCGAGCCACGGGCGGATCGGCCAGATCGTCGACAAGCATCAGGTGGCGATTCTTTACACCTCGCCGACCGCCATTCGCGCGCTGATGGCGCATGGCGAGCACATCATGGACGACAGCCGGCGCGATTCGTTGCGGATCCTCGGCTCGGTCGGGGAGCCGATCAACCCGGAGGCCTGGGACTGGTTCTATCGCGTGGTCGGCAACTCCCGTTGCCCGATCGTCGACACCTGGTGGCAGACCGAAACCGGCGGGCACATGATCACGCCGATGCCGGGGGCGACCGATCTCAAGCCGGGGTGCGCGACCAAGCCGTTCTTCGGCGTTCAGCCGGCGCTGGTCGACAACGAGGGCAAGCGGCTCGAGGGGGCGGCCGATGGCAATCTGGTCATTCTGGACTCCTGGCCCGGGCAGGCCCGCTCCATCTGGAACAACCACGACCGTTTCGTGCAGACCTATTTCTCGACCTACGAAGGGGTCTACTTCACCGGTGACGGCTGCCGTCGTGACGAGGATGGGGACTACTGGATCACCGGGCGCATCGACGACGTGCTGAATGTATCCGGTCACCGCATGGGCACGGCGGAGATCGAGTCGTCCCTGGTTGCGCATGAGTCCGTGGCCGAGGCAGCCGTGGTCGGCTACCCGCACGACATCAAGGGGCAGGGCATCTACGTCTATGTCACGCTCAACGACGATGTGGAGCCCAGCGACGAATTGAAGCAGGAGCTCAAGCAGTGGGTGCGCAAGGATATCGGTCCCATCGCCACTCCCGACGTGATCCAGTGGGCGCCGGGGCTGCCCAAGACCCGCTCCGGCAAGATCATGCGCCGTATCCTGCGCAAGATCGCCGCCGACGAGTGCGATGGCCTGGGCGACACTTCGACGCTTGCCGATCCCGGCGTCGTGGAGGATCTGATCGAAAATCGCCACGTGCGCACCTGAGAGATGGCGAAGGCTAAATGGAAATGACTTTCTTCATTATCAGGGTAACAACTATATGACTAGTTAATATGAGCCATGAGCGCTTATTTTGACTGATGATTGTCGTTCGGTCGTCCTGAAAGAGGCTTTCCTCGCAGTGAGTTTCGTGCCACTCCGAAGGGAGGGAAGCGCGCCAGCTTTCCGGGACGACCGAACTTTTTTTCCGCGTATACCACGTGCCTACCCACCGACTATCCGGGGATTTTCCCCGCGTTGATTTGAGGCTTGGGATTCCACGATCGCATGGGGTAACATGCCGTTAATCAATAGTTGGATTATATTGTCCAGATGGCGATAGTGAACCGGCTATCTCGCCACATATCTCGACAGCGCCGGAGGAGAATCAATGGCTTTTGCCCAGAAATTCATCGTTGCCGATGACCACCCACTCTTCCGGGCGGCGCTCAATCAGGCATTGCGACAGGTGTCGCCGCAAGCGGAGATCGTCGAGGCGGATACCATGGAGGCGACGACGGAAGTCGTCACCCGCCATCCCGATGCCGACTTGATCCTGCTCGACCTGCACATGCCCGGCGCTCACGGATTTTCGGGGCTGATCCAACTTCGCGGACAGATGCCGGATATCCCGGTGACCGTGGTGTCGGGCAGTGAAGAGGTGGATGTCGTTCGTCGTGCCATCGATTACGGTGCCTCGGGTTTCATTCCCAAGTCCGCTTCGCTGGATACCATTGCCGAAGCCATTGGAGAAGTGCTCAAGGGGGAGGTCTGGTTGCCCCCGGAACTGGCCGATGCCATGGGTGAGGGCAGCGAGGAAGATGCCCGCTTCGCCGAGGCGATCGCCTCGCTGACGCCACAGCAGTTTCGCGTGCTCAACATGCTGACGGAAGGCTTGCTCAACAAGCAGATCGCTTATGAGCTCAACGTCTCTGAGGCGACCATCAAGGCGCACGTGACCGCGATCCTGCGCAAGCTGGGGGTTCATTCCCGCACCCAGGCCGTCATCGCCGCCCAGAAGCTGGAGATCGAGCCGCCCAAGGTGACCGACAACTGAACCGCGTCGATTGTGGGCTGTTAGAGGCCGTTGCATCCTCAAGGATCAACGGCTTTCTCGTTTCAGAGTGAATTCCCCGTGCCTGGGCTAGCGGGTGTGGCCCGGGCTGTACTGGGACGGCACGGCCGACGCTGTCGTCTCGCTGGCGCCCATCGGGACCTGTAACCGCTCGTTGGATGCCGACCGGGCCTGATGGAGTGCCTTCCCCATCAGCAACAGTTCGATGCTCGCGAACAGCAGCAGGCTGTAGCCGGTCAGTTCCGTCATCTCTTCCGCTGCATCCTTGACGACCCGGAGATAGTGGTCGCCCATCAAGGCTTGCCACAGTTCGCTGCGCCCGTAGAGGCGGGAAAATACGTAGGTCGTCAGGAAACCACCCGCGAACAGTCCAAATCCCAGGCTGTTGCTCACTTGCGCGAACTCGTCGACGAAATCGTGGCGAGCACGGATCGTTGCGACGAGAGCCGGCAACGCGACCAGCGCGACCAGGCATTGCCAGGCGCCGTCGAAGACGTAGGTATCCAGCCACAGATCGTTTTCGCGAATCAACGACATCGCGAAGAAGGCTCCCATCAGCAGGCTAATGGTGCGTAGCACCCGGTAACGGTAGCGCATGTACCCCATCATGAGGGCGCAGAACAGCAGCAGCAGCGCCTGGGTCAGCTCGGTCAACGATGTCTCGCCGAAGTTGGGGGCCCCGACATGCCTGGCATCGATCGTCAGTACCGCTTGCATGAGCCCCGCGAGGAGGAGGATGTAAGCGCCTGCTCTTGCGGAAACCGCCCGAAAAGAGAATCCGGTCATATTCTATGCCTGCGAAAAATTAGTAGCCGGCTAAGAATATCAGGCTTAAGTTTCTTAAGAAACGGTGTTTGACCGATTTTTAAGGAATCCTTAATCTTTTGGTGCGAGTCCCACGCCCAGATGGGCGGCCTCGATGCCCGCGATGGCGGCCTTCTCGTCATTCTCGGAGCTATCCCCGCTGACGCCGACCGCGCCGATGACGCGCTCCTGTGGGTCGAGAATCAGCACGCCCCCGGCAACGGGGATGAACTCCCCTTGAGAAGCCGCCGCGACGGCCGAGAGGAACGCCGGGCGCGACTCGTTGCGCTGGCCGATGGTTCCGCTGGACACGCCGTAGCCCAGTGCCGCCCTGGCCTTGCCGTGTGCTACCGCCAGGCGCAGCGCGGCGCAGCCGTCGGCTCTGTCGCAGCTCAGCGGATGTCCGCTGATATCCATGACGGTCACCGTGATGGGATTCATCGCCTGGGCCGTCGCATGAGCCAACGCGGCGTCGATGATCCGACGGGCCTGGGCCAGCGACAAGGTCTGGTGAGTCGGGTAGACGTTGCGCATTCTCGTTCTCCTTTGGCTGTTTTGTATTCATAATTCACTTTGGGTGGCGCTATCCATGCGCCATTGGGAGAATAGGGCAAACGAATCCGTCACGAGCATCCCATGATCAAGATCCAGCAGAACACGCTATACGGCGAGGCGGCAGCCCGTATCCGCGACATGATCAACGAAGGTCTCCTGCTTCCCGGAACGCGTATCCCGGAGAAAAGGCTGTGCGAGCAGTTCGGCATTTCCCGAACGCCGCTTCGGGAAGCGCTGAAGGTGCTGGCATCCGAGGGCATGGTCGAACTCCTGCCCAACCGCGGCGCGCGAGTGATGCGCTTGACCCGGCAGATGCTGGAAGAGACCTACAGCGTGATGGGAGCCCTGGAAGGGTTGTCCGGCGAGCTGGCCTGTCGCCACATCACCGAAGAGGAGATTGCCGATATCCAGGCGCTGCATTACCAGATGATGGCGTACTACAAGCGCAAGGAGATTCGGCCCTATTTCGAGTTTAATCAGCGGATCCATGACGCGATCATGCTGGCGTCCCGCAACGAGGTGCTGCGGGAGACCCACAGCAGTCTGAACCATCGCATCCAACGCGTGCGATACTCCACCAGCATGACCGATGAATACTGGAAGCAGGCGGTGGCCGACCACGAAGCCATGATCGACTGCTTGCTGGACCGTGACGGCGAGCGCCTGGGCAATATCCTGCGGGAACACCTGCGGCACAAGCTCGTGGTCGCGGCTGCGAGCGGCGTGATCGACGACGATCTTGCCGCTTCGTCCTGAGTTTCGCCTCATCAGCCCCTGGGGCGCTGTGCGGAAACTGCCCGTGCCCGGTAGGGCGGCATTGGCAGTCGGCAGCGCCAGTTCGATCCAGAGGATCGTCGCCATCGCGTGACCCCTGATCCGGCCCGGCCCCTACGTCGCCGGTTGTCGCCTTGCCGCCGCTCGTCGGCTTCTCCCCCAGCCCTGCACCGCTTGCACCTGTTTCGGTTCCGCCGACCCGCACTTCCTCCCTGGCAGTCATTGCCTCGTCCCGACCGCGGGCCGGCGAGTCGAGGCGGGCCGCCGGAAGCGTCGGCACCCTCCCTGGCGATAACCCGAACTGAATTCATCGAGTCGGCGATCTCGTGCCGCCTCCCCGCAGCCGATAGTCGAGCCCGGGGCGGTGGTGAGACTTTACGCCAATAGACAAATGTTGGATTGGTTCAAATTGAATTATGAATTCATAATTCGATTGCAAGATCCCAAGGTGCTCGCATTGCGGGGTATCGGCCGAGCGTTGCCCTGATCCGGACGGCGCTTTTTCGGCCCATCGTTCAGGCGAGCCAATACAAAAAAGACGGAAGGACGCCAGTGATGAAAAGTCTCAAAGTTGGACTGGTAGCGCTCGCGCTGTTGGCCGGGGTCAGCCACGCCAGCGCTCAGGAAATCCAGGTCAAGTTTGCCCATGTCGGCGAGCCGGGGTCGCTCTTTGCCAATGTGGCCCAGGAATATGCCAAGCGCGCCAACGAGAAGCTGGCGGGCGAGGCCAAGGTGGTCGTCTATGGCTCCAGCCAGCTCGGTGGCGACTCCGAACTGCTGAAGAAACTCAAGTTGGGCACCGTCGATCTGGCGCTGCCCTCGACCGTGATGAGCAGCGTGGCGCCCCAGTTCGCGCTGTTCGAAATGCCGTACCTCATCGCCGATCGCGACCATATGGCCAAGGTGCGCGACGAGGTGGTGAGACCCCAGCTCTACCCGGTGGCCGAGAGCCGCGGCTACCACATTATCGGCGTCTGGGAGAACGGCTTCCGCCAGATCACCAACAACGTTCGTCCGATCAACACGCCGGCCGATCTTTCCGGAATCAAGCTGCGGGTACCGCAGGGCGTCTGGCGGGTCGAGATGTTCAAGAGCTACGGTGCGAACCCTTCACCGATGGCGCTTTCCGAGGTGTTCGTCGCCCTGCAGACGGGGGCGATGGACGGCCAGGAAAATCCGCTGGTCCAGACCTACGCCTCGCGCCTGCAGGAGGTGCAGAAGTATCTCTCGCTCTCCGATCACATCTATACCCCCGCTTTCGTGACCGCCGGCATGAGCTGGAACCGGCTGCCCCAGCATGTGCGTGATGTGCTCCAGCAGACGGCCGTGGAGATGGAGCCCTATGCGTTGGAGCAGGGCGCGAAGCTCGACGAGGAGACGCTCGCCAAGATGCGTGATGCCGGACTCGAGATCAACGAGATCGATCGCCAGGCCTTCATCGACGCCTCCAAGCCGGTCTACGACATGTTCGTCAAGGATGTGGACGGGGGCCAGGAGATGCTCGACAAGGTGCGTGAACTGCAACCCGCCAGTTAACTCGCGCGTCCGGCCGCTCCCGCCAAGCGGGGCGTGGCCGGGCTGCGGACGAAGGAGCCGCCTGTGAAAACCCTGAACACGCTGCGCGATGGCTTCAGCCGCCTGCTCGAGGTCGTCGTGGTCATCAACATGATGGCGCTGGCGGGAATCGTCATCGTCGGTTTCCTGTCGCGCCTGGTGGGGTCGCCGTTTACCTGGTACGACGAAGCGGCCTCGATCAGCCTGGCCTGGCTGACCTACTACGGTGCGGCGCTCGCCGCGGCCAAGGGAGCACACATTGCCTGTCCGAGTATCGTCAATGCGTTTCCGCCCAGGATACGGCTGCCGATCGCACTGCTGGGAGAGGCGGTGACCATCGCCTTCTTCGTGCTGCTGGCGGTGACAGGGTGGCAGGTCGTCCAGATCCTGGCCGGTTCCACCATGATCAGCCTGACCAGCGTCTCGCTGCAGTTCACCCAGTCGGCGCTGCCGATCGCCTCGGTCCTGTTCATCATCGCCGAGCTGCTGCGTCTGCCGGAAGTCATCCGCCAGGCACGCGGGGAGGGCTTCGTCGATCACGAGCTGGAGGAGGTGGGCCTGAGTCCGAACATGGCAAGTCAGTCCGACGCGGGGAGTGTGACACGATGATTCTGGCGCTGATGTTCGCAGGACTCCTGGTATTGATCGTGCTCAATGTTCCCATTGCCATCGCGCTCGGTCTGGTCGGCGCCATTGCGGTGTACTCCAGCTACGGCGTCTATGCGCTGCCCAATATCGGGCTGACCATGTTCGAGGGTGCGACCAACTTTCCGCTGATCGCCATCCCGCTGTTCATTCTGGCCGGAGCGATCATGAACGCCTCGAGCATCTCGCGGCGTCTGATCGACTTCGCGGCGTCGCTGGTGGGCTTCGTCAAGGGCGGCCTGGCCATGGTCACCATCGGTTCCTCGATCTTCTTTGCCGAGATTTCCGGCTCTGCCGTGGCCGGGGTTTCCGCGCTGGGCAGCCTGCTGATCCCGGCGATGAAGAACCGGGGTTACTCCAAGGAGTTCGCCGCGGCGATCTCGTCGTCCGCCGCCAGCCTGGCGATCATCCTGCCGCCCTCGATCCCGATGATTCTCTACGCGGTGATGTCGGGGGAGTCGGTGGTCAAGATGTTCGTCGCCGGTATCTTCCCGGGGCTGCTGGGCGCCCTGGGCCTGGCGATCGTCTGCTACTTCCTGGCGCGCAAGCACAACTTTCCGTCCGAAGGCCGTTTTCAGGCCAGCCGGGTATGGAAGTCGTTCAGGGAGGCGATCTGGGCGCTGCTGATTCCCGTGATCATTCTCGGCGGTATCTTCGGTGGCATCGTCACTGCCACCGAAGGTGCGGCGTTGGCGGTGGTGGTCGCCATCTTCATCAGCGCGGTGGTCTATCGCGAGTTCTCGCTGAAGACGCTATGGAAGTCCTGTCTGGACGCCGGCATCCAGACCGCGGTGGTGATGCTGCTGGTCGCCAGCTCCGCGCTGGTGGGGCTCTATCTCACCGAGTCCCAGCTGCCGCAGCAACTGGCCAACTCGATCAGCGGCCTCACCGACAACAAGTACGTGATCCTGGCGCTGCTCAACGTCATCTTCCTGATCCTGGGGGTCTTCCTGCACTCGGCGGCGGCGATCATTCTGGTGGTGCCGATCGTGTTGCCACTGATCATCAGCGTCGGGATCGATCCGCTGCATTTCGGGCTGATCGTCACGCTCAACCTGGCCATCGGTCAGCAGACGCCGCCGGTGGCGAGCGTACTGATCGCCTCGTGCTCCATCGCCAAGGCCGATATCTGGCGCACGACCCGAACCAACCTGTGGTTCCTCGGCGTGCTGTTCATCGTGCTGATATTCAATACCTACGTCCCCGACTTCGCGCTGCTGCTGGTGCACATGATCTACGGCAGCTGAGACGGGGCACCGAATCTGCGGGATCGAGCATGTCTCGATCCGAGGAGAAGCCGCAATGATTCAAGACGACGAGATCCGCTGTTACCAGGAGGGCGGGATCGGCTGGATTCGCTTCAACCGACCCGAGGCTCGCAACGCGATGACCTGGCACATGTACGAGACCATGCACCAGGCCTGCCGGCAGTTCGATGAGGACGAAGAGGTCAGGCTGATCGCCTTTCGCGGCGAGGGTGGCGAAGCCTTCGTGGCGGGTACCGATATCAAGCAGTTCGCCGAGTTCAACGGACCCGAGGATGGCATCGACTACGAGCGCCGGATCGACCGCATGATCGGCGGCCTCGAACAGCTCGCCACGCCGACGGTGGCGCTGCTCGATGGCTACTGCATCGGGGGAGGGGCGGCCATCGCCCTGGCCTGCGATTTCCGTTACGCCAACGAGAGCCTCAAGTTCGGGATCCCCATCGCCAGGACGTTGGGCAACTGCATGTCGATCACCAACGTGTCGAGGCTGGTCGATCTGATCGGGATCCCGCGCACCAAACGGGTGCTGATGCTGGCGCAGACGATCGAGGCAGAGGAGGCGTCGTCCATCGGCCTGATCGATGCCGTCGTCGAGAATGGTGCGCTGGACGAGGCCGCCGAGAGGCTCGCCGGGAAACTCTCCGGCCATGCGCCGCTGACGATGCGAGCCGCCAAGACCTGCATCAATCGCATCCTGGAGGAGCGCCGGCCCGCGCATGATGCCGCCGATGACCTGATCGCGCTCTGCTACACCAGCGACGACTTTCGCGGCGCCGTCCGGCGTTTCGTCGACAAGACGCCATACACCTGGCAGGGCCGTTAGGCGACGCCACCCGTTCCCATACGCCGGAAAACGCGGATGCCGAATCCCTCCGCGGTGGGAACGTGCGTGCCCGGTCTGCCATGCCACTCGCAGCCTTGCTGCTCGCCATTCGAAGGCCGTTAGGGGGGAATTGCCATGTTACCGTTGGAAGGCATGAAAGTACTCGACATCTCGCAGATCATGGCCGGCCCGTACTGCACCATGGTGCTGGGGGACATGGGCGCGGACGTGATCAAGGTGGAGAAGACCAATGGCGGCGACGACAGCCGTCAGATGGGACCCTACGTCAATGACGAGTCCACCTGTTTCGCGCAGATCAACCGCAACAAGCGCAGCATCTCGCTCAACCTCAAGGAGCCCGACGGGCTGGCGCTGTTCTACCGGCTGGCGAAGGAAGTGGACGTCGTGGTCGAGAACTATCGCCCCGGCGTGACCCAGTCGCTGAAGATCGACTACGACACGCTCAAGGAGATCAATCCCGGTCTGGTCTACTGTTCGATATCTGGCTACGGGCAGACCGGCCCCTATCGGCGCAAGGGCGGTTTCGACCTGGTCGCCCAGGGGATGACGGGGCTGATGTCGATGACCGGCGAGCCGGGGCGGCGGCCATTGAAGACCGGCGTCGCGGTCTACGACATCGGGGCCGGGATCACCGCGATCTATTCGATACTGGCGGCCTACATCCACAAGCAGAAGACCGGCGAGGGGCAACTGGTCGATGTCGCGATCGCCGAGTGCGGCCTGCCGTGGTTCACCTGGGAAGCGGCCGCTTACTTCGCCGAGGGGCGCGTTCCGCAGCCGACCGGATGGCGGCACCGTGTTTCCGCGCCTTATCAGGCGGTCAAGGTTCAGGATGGCTACATGATGCTGGGATGCGCCAACCAGCGCACCTGGGAGCGGTTCTGTAACGACGTGCTGGAGCGTGCCGACTTGACCGAGGATCCTCGCTTCCTCACCAACAGCGACCGCGGTCGCAACGTCGATGTCCTGGAGTCGTTGCTGGAGGAGCTGATGTGCACGGCCGACACGCAGCACTGGCTGAGCCGGTGCGACGAAGCCGGCGTACCGGCGGGGCCGATCAACGACTTTGCCCAGGCGATGGACGATCCGCACTACCGGGAGCGGGGCATGGTCCAGGAGCTCGACCATCCCGTCATCGGGCGCATGCAGACCATCGGCTTCGCCAGCAAGCTGTCGGCGACGCCTGCGCAAATCCGGCGGCCGGCGCCGGTCTTCGCGCAACATACCGAAGAGGTGCTGGCGACGCTGGGCGTGGAAGGGGAGGGGCTCGCCGCCTTGCGCGAGCGCGGCGTCGTTCGCTGAAGCCGGGCGAGCGCGCCTCGCTCGGTCGACAGAGCCTTGGTCGACAGGATCTTAGTCGACGGAACCGGAAGAGGGGGCGATCTCCTGGGATCGTCTCGCCTCCTCCTCCAGCCAGTCGTGCACCGCCTGCACCCGACGGTCGTCCAGGGCGCCTTGCTGATAGACCAGCCCGTAGCGCTTGCCGGTTGCGACGGAACCGGCGAACGGTGCAATCAGGCGTCCGCTGGCCAGTTCGTCACCGATCAACGTGCGCCGGGCGATCGCCACACCCATGCCGGCGATCGCCGCTTCCACCGTCAGCTGGTTGCGGTTGAACGTGTAACCCCGCCTGACATTGACCCGCTCGCCGCCGATCGCCTTCAGATAGTGTTCCCACTCGGCATAGTCGTGGCTGCCACGCCAGGCCGTCACGTCGTGCAGCAGGGGGTAGTAACCCAAGGCCTCGGGATGCGTGAGAGGGGGCCGTCTCCTGAGCAACTGCGGCGAGCAGACGGCAAAGATCTTCTCGTCGATCAAGGCGGTGGTCTGAAGGCCGGGATAGTGGCCGTCGTTGAGGTCGATGGCCAGATCGTAGCCGCCGTCGAGCAGCGAGAGATTGCTGTCCTCGGCGGTGATGTGCAGATCGATATCGGGAAAGCGGGCCTGCAGGCGCGGCAGCCTCGGCATCAACCACTTGGCCAGGAACGAAGGCAGGCAGCGCAGCCGCAGCACACCGCTCATGACACCGCCGCGCAGGCGGTCCACTTCCAGCCCGACGGCTTCGTAGGCCTGGGACACCACGCCCGCCAGCCGCTCGCCCTCTTCCGTCAGTGCCAACTGGCGTGGCAGACGCCTGAACAGTCGAAAGCCCAGGCGATCCTCCAACTGCTTGATCTGCTGGCTGACGGCGCCAGTGGTGACATGGAGCTCCTCTGCCGCACGGGTGAACGACAGATGGCGGGCGCTGACCGCGAATACCTTGAGCCAGGCGTGAGTCTGTGCGTTGAGTGTATGGATCATGGTTTAGCCAGGCTATAAGGTTCGGCAGTTTTTATCGATTGTTTCCGGTGTAAACGGCTATCACACTGAAGTCAAACTACATCTCGTGCCTGTTCCGGTTGCGACGGATCCTGGTGCCCAAGCGACAACGGAGGTGGCGACATGCCATTCAGTGTGTTCGACCTGTTCAAGATCGGTATCGGCCCCTCGAGCTCGCATACCGTCGGCCCGATGCAGGCCGCCTACGACTTCGTCTCGGCGCTGCGCCAGCGCGAGCTGTTGAGTTCGGTGAAGCGGGTATCGATCACGCTCTATGGGTCGCTGTCGGCGACCGGCAGAGGGCACAACACGGATAGCGCCGTCATCGGCGGCCTCATGGGGGAGCGTCCGTTGACCGTCGATCCCGACGACCTGGCGCTTCGGCTGGCGGCGATGCATCGCGACGGGGAGTTGAAGCTGGCGGGCGTCCAGGCGATCGCCTTCGACGCCCATCGGGACATCCAATGGTGCGACGAGATTCTCGACTACCACACCAACGCCCTGCGACTCAGCGCTCACGACGAGCACGGCGTCGTGCACGACAACACCTACTACTCGGTCGGTGGTGGCTTCGTGGTCGATGCCGAACAGGCCGCCCAGGGCGATGCCGCGTCGTCTGCCGTCAGTCTCCCTTACCCGTTCAAAAACGCGGTCGAACTGCTGGAAATCTGCCGTCGTGAAGGGATCTCCATCAGCGATGTGATGCTTGCCAACGAACGGGTCTGGCGTAGCGAGCCCGAGATCCGCAGCGGATTGTGGAAGATATGGCTGGCGATGAAGGCGTGCGTGGACAGCGGCCTGGACCAGCAGGGCGTGCTGCCCGGCGGCCTCAACGTGAGGCGGCGGGCCCCTGCGCTGCATCGCCGTCTGCTGGCGATGGACGATGAGAAAAGCCTGATCGCCAGCACGTTCTCGGCGATGGACTGGGTCAATCTCTTCGCGCTGGCGGTCAACGAGGAGAACGCCGCCGGGCGTCGCATGGTGACCGCACCCACCAACGGGGCGGCGGGCATCGTGCCGGCGGTACTGCACTACTACATGAAGTTCCAGCCCGACGCCTGTGAGCGGGACGTGGTCCGTTTCCTGCTGACGGCGGGCGCCATCGGCGTGCTGTGCAAGACCAACGCCTCGATCTCGGGAGCGGAGGTAGGCTGCCAGGGCGAGGTCGGGTCAGCCTGTGCGATGGCTGCCGCCGGGTTGGCGGAGCTGATGGGCGGCACGCCAGCGCAGGTGGAGAATGCCGCCGAAATCGGGCTGGAGCACAACCTGGGGCTGACCTGCGATCCGATCGCGGGTCTGGTTCAGGTGCCCTGTATCGAACGTAACGCCATCGCATCGGTCAAGGCGATCAATGCCGCCCAGATGGCACTCCGCGGCGACGGCGAGCATTTCGTCTCCCTCGACAAGGTGATTCGCACCATGCGGGATACGGGGCGTGACATGCAGGACAAGTACAAGGAGACGTCCCGCGGCGGGTTGGCCGTCAACACGATCGAATGTTGATCCGCCGATCGTGACGTTGCCCGGGCCTCCCCGGCCCTAGCCCGGGTCGTCGACCCTGATGCGTGATAACGACAATCGCGTCTGGCTGTGCCAATATCGACCTCCTTAATCAGGGGGCCTGACACGGTCGCCCAGGAAGCACGTAACAAGGGCAAGGGTAATGAGCCAAGACAGTTGCATTATCTGTCATTTCAAGCACTACGGTGAGCTTTCCGAGAATGACGAGGCCCTGCTGGCCGAGCTCGAGCAGAGCCCGACGGAAATCAAGGGCGACCAGATACTGTGGCAGGAGGGCGATACCGCCCGCGAGTTCTGTACTCTGAGCAAGGGCTGGGCCTACTCTTTCCGTCACATGGAAGACGGTTCCCGTCAAATTCTCGAGATCTACCTGCCCGGCGATATCATCGGCCTGAGGGAGTTCGCCTTCAAGGAGCGGCTGACCGGCGTCGCCATGCTCGAGGATGGTGTCGTCTGTCATTTCCCGCATCGCCGGTTGATCAACGTCTTCCGCGAATCGCTGACCCTGTCGACCATTTTCTTCGCGATCTCCTCGCACCAGCAGGCCCTGCTGACCGAGCGTCTCGTCAACCTCGCTCGTCGCAGCGCGCGTCAGCGCCTCGCCCACCTGATCTACGAAATGTACGTGAGACTGGAGCGCACCAAGGCCCGCCAGGGCAACAGCATCCGGTTGCCGCTCTCCCAGCAGCACCTCGGCGATGCCCTGGGGCTGTCGTCGGTGCACGTCAGCCGCACCCTGACCGCGTTCCGGGAAGAGGGGCTGCTGCTGCGTTCTCGCCAGCGTGTTGAGCTGCCCGATCCCGCCGCACTGGCGCGGGAAGCGGAGTTCGGCGATGCCTACCTCAACGACGGTATCGATCACTTCTTCCATCATTGAATCGACGATTCGCGATGTGCCGGGCCGGGATGTCGCCGGCCCGGATGGCCTGTAGTCACGGCGCGAATGCCTAATCGGCCGCAATCGCATTCGGCAGCCGTGCGGCCAGGAAATCGACCAGCAGGCGAATCTTCGAGGAGAGCTGGCGGTGGCGGGGATACACCGCCCACACCGCGGTGTCGGTGAACTGGTAGCGGTCCAGCACCGCCGTCAGCTGGCCCTGGCGGATCGCCGTTTCCACGTAGTAGTCCGGCAGCTGCGCCAGGCCGATGCCCTTACAGGCGGCGTCCAGCAGCGCCGGCCCCGAATTGCCCCACCAGTTTCCCGCCACGCGAACCTCGCGCTGTCGGCCATCGACGCTGAACAGCCAGCTGTCCCGCGATCCGACCAGGCAGTTGTGGTGCGACAGCTCCGAGAGACTGTGCGGCGTCGGGTATCGTTGAAAATAGTCTGGGGCGCCGACGACGTATTCGCGACGCTGGCACAGCCGCCGCGACAGCAGGCTCGAATCCCTGAGCACGCCCATGCGAATGGCCACGTCGAAGCCCTCGTCGATCAGCTCGACCGTGCGATTGGTGAAGTGAAGGCGCACGTCGAGCTGGGGATAACGACAGTGGAAGTCATTGACCAGCGGCGCGATGAAGCGCTCGCCGAACGTGGTTGCGCAACTGATGGCGAGCCGCCCCTGAGGCTGGGACTGAAGCTCGTTGAGCGCGGCCTCGGCCTCCTTGAAGCCGTCGAGCAGCGAACGGCAGTGTTCGTAATACACGGCGCCGCCATCGGTCAGCCGAATCTGGCGCGTCGTCCGATAGAGCAGCGGCGTTCCCAGCTCCTGCTCCAGTTGGCTGACCAGCCGGCTGACGTGGGAGTTGGACACCTTCAGCGACTGGGCGGCGCGCGAAAACGTGCCCAGCCGGACCACGGCAACGAATGCCTCGATACCATCCCAGCGCGACATACCGGCGGCTCCTCTCCTCGCTGCGGGGCTATTATTGTTGCATGGCAACAATCATCTGCGAAATGCCAGGTTTATTGCCTGGCGGCGTGCGCCTAGACTGAAGCTGGAAGAGTCGCCATGGCGCCGGCCGGATGTCGAGCGACCCAAATCGAAGTTTCTCAAGCTCATAGTGGAGTTCTGGTATGAAATCGCGTGCCGCAATCGCCTGGGAAGCAGGCAAGCCGCTCTCGCTGGAAGAGATCGATGTACAGGGCCCCAAGGCGGGTGAAGTCATGGTGCGCATCGTCGCCACCAGCGTCTGCCATACCGATGCCTACACGCTCTCCGGCAAGGATCCCGAGGGGCTGTTCCCGTCGGTGCTGGGCCACGAGGGCGCCGGGGTCGTCGAGGAAGTGGGCGAGGGCGTCACCAGCCTGAAACCGGGCGATCACGTCATCCCGCTCTACACCGCCGAATGCGGCAAGTGCAAGTTCTGCCTCTCCGGCAAGACCAACCTGTGTGGCGCGGTGCGCGCGACCCAGGGCAAGGGGCTGATGCCGGATGGCACGACGCGGTTCTCGAAGAACGGCACCTCGCTGCACCACTACATGGGCACCTCGACCTTCTCCGAGTACACCGTGCTGCCGGAAGTCTCGCTGGCCAAGGTCTCGAAGGAAGCCCCGCTGGACAAGATCTGTCTGCTCGGCTGTGGCGTCACCACCGGTATCGGCGCCGTGTTGAATACCGCCAAGGTCGAGCCCGGTTCCACCGTGGCCGTATTCGGCCTCGGCGCCATCGGCCTGGCGGTGATCCAGGGCGCGCAGATGGCCAAGGCGTCTCGGATCATCGCCATCGATGTCAATCCTGACAAGTTCGAGCTGGCGCGCCAGTTCGGGGCGACCGAGTTCGTCAACCCGAAGGATTACAGCGATCCGATCCAGCAGGTGATCGTCGACCTGACCGACGGTGGCGTGGATTACTCCTTCGAGTGCATCGGCAACGTCAACGTAATGCGTTCGGCGCTGGAGTGCTGCCACAAGGGCTGGGGCGAATCGATCATCATCGGCGTTGCCGGCGCCGGTGAAGAGATCTCCACCCGCCCGTTCCAGCTGGTCACCGGCCGGGTCTGGAAGGGCTCCGCCTTCGGCGGCGT
>NZ_CALFQK010000051.1:0-3320 GCF_937921195.1 uncultured Salinicola sp. | reverse complement strand
CGCCAGTGTTCTCGATCACCGCGACCACCGAGCGGGTCGCCGCATGGGCCTCGTTGATCGACTCGGCGATGCGCGCCAGGCAGTCGCGCTCGCTGATCCGGTTGAGATGACTGCCGGGGTGGAAGTTGAGCAGTGTCAGCCCCAGCTGCTCGCAGCGCTGGCACTCGTCGAGAAACGCCGCGCGGGACTTGGCCAGCCCGTCCGGGTCGGGATGGCCCAGGTTGATCAGGTAGCTGTCGTGGGGAAGTATCTGCGCCGGGCCGAAACCCTGCTCGCGACAGGCGCGCTTGAATGCCTCGATCGTACTCTCTTCCAGGGGCTTGGCCTTCCACTGGCGCTGATTCTTGGTGAACAGCGCAAAAGCGTTGGCGCCGATCTCGGTGGCGCGACTCACGGCCTGGTCGACACCGCCCGCGGCGCTGACGTGGGCTCCGATGGTTTTCATGAGGTCATCCAATCCTTGGGGCTGGCGCTCGCAGTGTAGCAGCCGCGCCACGGCGGTGTCCCGCGGCGGGGAGGGGCCGACGAAAAGGGAGTGAAGTGTCGCTTCGCGGTGCCGATAACTGTTCTGATCGGCATGCACGCTGACACCCGGTAATGGACCGGATCCGACAACAAGACCGTGAGAGACGCCATGGATTCATCTTCTTCGCCCAGTGACCTGCTGACCGGCGTCTATGTTCGTGCCAATCGTCTGATGGAGCTGCTGCTGATCGTCCTCTGCTTCGCGACACTGGGAATGGCCGCCATTCACGACCTGTGGTGGCCAGCCCTGGTCGTGGGGTTGCCGGCCAGTATCGTACCCATCGCGATGATTCGGTGCTGGCCGACCGCACTGATGACGCGTCTCGGCGTGGCGACGGCGTTCATGGTCCATGCGGGACTGCAGATCCACCTGCTGCTGGGGATGATCGAGGGGCACTTCGTCATCTTCGTCCTGTTGTCGACCCTGCTGGCGTACCGGGATTGGCGGGTGCTGGCCTGCGGCGCGGGCGTAATCGCGGGTCATCACCTGCTGTTCTGCTATTTGCAACACCAGGGCTGGGACATCTATGTGATGCCGCAATCGCACATGATGGCCTATCTGCCGATGGTCCTGATCCACGCTGCCTACGTGGTCGTCCAGACGGTGGTGCTGGGGTTCCTGGCGCGCCAGATGGCACGTGACGCCGTCATTGCCGAAGAGCTGAGCCGTCTTAGCAGGCACATCGGGCGCCGCGAGGGCATATTCGATCTCGGCTTCGACGATACGACGATGCGCAGCCACGTCGGTGGCGAGTTCAAGCGCACGATGCAGGCCGTGCGCGCGACGCTCGGGCGCGTGGAGGCGACGCTCGTCGAGGTGGCGGGAGTCTCCAGCACGATCAATCAAGGCAACGACGAGCTCGCCGATCGCAATCGCCGGCAGGAGACGGCGCTGGTCCGCACGCAAGGCAAGCTCGAGGCTCTCGGCGGCTCCGTGCAGGAGAACAGCGACCATGCCCGACGCGCCAGTACGCTGGCCAGTGAAGCAGGCGGCGTGGCGGAAGAGGGCCAGCAGATGGTGGATGCGCTGACAGAGGCCATGCATCAGTTGCGCGAGAGCTCGAACAGGATCACCGAAATCACCGATCTGATCGACAGCATCGCCTTTCAGACCAATATCCTGGCGCTCAATGCCGCCGTGGAGGCAGCGCGCGCGGGGGAGAGCGGGCGTGGCTTTGCGGTCGTCGCCGGCGAAGTGCAGGCGCTGGCCAACCGCAGCGCCGGCGCGTCCCGCGATATCAGGGCGCTGATCGGCAACTCCCGGCAGCAAGTCGTGAACGGTACCGCCAGGGCGGAAGACGTCGCGCATACCATGGCCGACATGCTTGCCCGGACGAACGATGTCGCCCGGCTGATCGACGGGATCAGCCAGGCCTGTTGCCGCCAGAGCGACGACATTGGCGAGGTCAACGCCGACCTGCGCGGGATCGGCCAGGATACCGAGGAGAACGGATCGCTGGTCGATAGCGTCTCGCGCGCCTCGGAGCGACTGCGTCAGCAATCCTGCCTGCTGGATGAGGCGATCTCGTCCTTCGATCTGGGGAAGACGATCGACGCGGCGGCATCGAGCCGGTATTCGGCTGGAGCGACCCCATCGGGGGCGCGCGCGCTCCCTCAGGTGGCCGGCCGAACGCCGGCGGCAGTGGGATAGCCTGGCTATTTGCCAGTGAACGACAGCCCGTCGCTGATCGAGCGCAACCGTTTCATGGCCTCGTCGCTGGAGAACGGCGGCTGGCGTGGGGGATCGTAGACCTCGCCACGGGTGCCCTGCACGATCAGGTCGATGGCGTAGCAGGTATCGTTCACCACGGCGCGATAACCTTCGGCATTCTGGAAGTGGCTCATGCCGGCGTCGCCAAGGGTGAAGCCCGTAAACGCCTCTCCCGCCAAGGTGGTTTTGGTGGGCATGGCCTGGGCATTGGCAGGCAAGGTCAGGCAGTGGTCCACGGCCTCGGTATCACGGCTTGCGCCCAGGCGCCACAGCGCGGTCGCCACGTCGTCGGATTCGGGGAGTTCCAGCAGGATCAGGCGATCGCCGGGCGTGTTGTCCGACAGTTGCCAGCCGCCGTCGTCGAAATAGCTGGAGACCTCTCCATCGACGCGTGTCAGCGAGGCATCGTACTGGACCTCGAGCGGGTAATTCGCCGCGTGGAAGGTCTCCTTGGAAGCGTCGCTATCCTGATTCGCGGCATCACGCTGCTGGCAGGCACTCAAGGTAACGCCGACACAGAGTGCCAGTGCGAGGGTAAACGAGAGTCTGGGCATCGATATATCCTTCGGACGGTAAACGCTTGACCGGATGAGAATTGCGCCGTCAAGCGTAGACGATAGCGTCGTGATTTACCCGCAGGGGTCGCCGCCCGCGATGCCTGCCCATGCCCGATGGCTAAAGTCGGTGTGGCGTCCGGCCGATAAGACCAATCGATGGACCGAAAGATCGAGAAACCGAAAGATCGAGAAACTGAAAGTTCGATGGCAACATGGCCTTTCTTCGGATCAAGGAGTTGGTGATGGATACTGCAGTCAATGCCACCGTCGGCACTGCGTTGGCACTACAGAACTTCAATCAGGACCAGCAAGTGCAGAATAGCCTGTTGAAGAAGTCGCTGGATGGGCAGGCGTCACACATCGCGCAGTTGATGTCCTCGGTGTCACCGTCGCCGGAGCTGGCATCCTCCGGCAGCGTGGGAACGCAAATCAACACCTATGCCTGAAGCCTGCGCCCGGCTGACGCTACCCAGCGCTAGCCGGGCGTCCGAAGGGCTGCCGAACCGCGGCGTTTCCGATCGATCCCG
>NZ_CALFQK010000050.1:0-2170 GCF_937921195.1 uncultured Salinicola sp. | reverse complement strand
GCCTGGGCATAGCCAAAGCCGTAAAAGCCGCCTTCTTCCGTCTTAGCGTAGATGTGCGGCACGCCAAAGCTGTCCCACAGAATTTCACCGCCACCCCAGTTCTTGAAAGGAGGCGCTGCGACCGAGGCCGTCATTGCGGAGGATGCAGCCAGAGCTGCGAGCCAGATTGTCATGTGGCGCATCGCCATCCTTTCTCCTGTCGTTGCAGAAACATGCGCCGCCAGAGGTGGCCGGGGTAGTCTGAACACGGATCGGCATTCGATAAGTGGATCATCTGCCGGTTTCATCATCGAACTGCCGATACGGGGCGTCATGCAGGGAGGGCGAAGCCCGACCGGAGTGACGCCCCGTATCGGCGGCCAAACTCATGCTGCCATCGCCATTGGCAGGTTGTCAAAATATGCCTGGTCCGGGGTCCGGGCGCCAAGGCTCGAATGCGGCCTCCTTGCGTTGTAAAAGTTCAGATAACGACCGATCGATATCCGGGCTTCGCTGACCGCGACGTAGGCGCGGAGGTAAACCTCCTCATATTTCACCGAGCGCCACAGGCGCTCGACCACCACATTGTCGCGCCAAGCGCCCCGGCCGTCCATGCTGATGGCGATTTCCTCCCGGTGCAGCACGCTGAAGAAGGCGTGACTGGTGAATTGACTGCCTTGATCCGTATTGAAAATCTCGGGCTTGCCGTAGCGCGCCAGGGCTTCCTCCAGCGCCTCGACGCAGAAGTCGGCCTCCATCGTGATCGACACACGCCAGGCCAGGACCTTGCGGCTGAACCAATCCACGATGGCCACGAGATAGACGAACCCCCTCGTCATCGGGATGTAGCTGATGTCAGTCGCCCAGACCTGGTTGGGCCGCACGATCGGCAGTTTGCGCAGCAGATAGGGGTAAACCTTGTGCCCTGGCGTCGGCTTCGATGTGTTCGGACGACGGTAAATCGCCTCGATCGCCATCTTCTTCATCAGCGTGGCCACATGCTGGCGGCCGATCTCGATCCCTTCCTGCCGCAGCAGATCGCGCAGCATTCGACTGCCCGCGAACGGAAATTCCAGGTGCAGTTCGTCGATGCGCCGCATGATCGCCAGATCAGCCACCGGAACCGGCCTGGGCAGATAATAGACGCTGCCCCGGCTGATCCCCAGTTCCCGCACCTGCCGCGACAGCGGCAGACTGTGCGAACGATCGATCATCGCTTTGCGCTCGGCAACAGACCGGCCTTCCCGAGCGCGCCGGCCAAAAAATCATTCGCCAGCGTCAACTCACCGATCTTGGCATGTAGTGTCTTCACGTCAACCGGCGGCTCGCCCGTTTCCGATGCCTTGTCCGAACCAAACACACCGGCTGCGCCCTCCAGCAACTGGCTTCGCCACGTCGTGATCTGGTTCGGATGCACGTCAAACTGCTGCGCCAACTCGGCCAGCGTCTTCTCGCCCTTCACGGCAGCCAGTGCCACCTTCGCCTTGAATGCCGGACTGTGGTTCCGGCGGGGTCGTTTGCTCATCTCTGCTCCTGTCTCGCAGCCATACTGGCCACCGTCAGGCAGAAAATCCACTTATCTCAATGTTTAGTTTTGCCAGGCCACCTCTATGCCACTGCGTAACGAAATACCTGCCCGATGAAATTCAGTGCGTGTTTCGCGCTCTCATGCCGCCCCTTTTTCTCGATAGGCCGCAGAGCCAGCAGCACGCAGGTCCCGCGCTCCGTCCCGCAGGATATGGGCTCTCGTTGAAGAAACATCCGGATAAGCGCCTAGGGAGAGTAGCTTTTTAACCTTTTTAAACCGTCCTTGAGCATCGATCCGAAATTTCAATCTCCATAGTCGGCTGCCATCGGGCTTATCAGGAGGAAAAGGCCGCGCTCATCAGCGACCTAATATGGCTTGTCTTGAGGCTTTAGCCCCCTGTTTCTCGTGTCTGAAAGCGCCATCTGTCGACCATCCCATCTGCCTCGTCCGCTTCCTGGGGGTATCGCGTTTCACTCATTAGCCTCATGCCCCTTTCCAATACCCCCAATGGGGAACGGACAGGCATGGACGGCGACAACTGCAGCCAGCCAAAAAGAGTGAATTTTTATCTGATTTCCGCCGCTTCTTCAACCTGATGTGGATGCTAACGGAGGGGGTACTGGTGCCGCTTACGTGACTCGAACACGTGACCCCATCATTACG
>NZ_CALFQK010000049.1:0-4622 GCF_937921195.1 uncultured Salinicola sp. | reverse complement strand
CCAGGGGGCCAGCAGCGAACGCCACGGCCAGGGGAAGCGAGGGATGCATTTGGGCTTGGGCAGGCTTGCCGGCCCCTCTTCCATATAGCGACGAATATACTCCCACAGCGCATAGAGTTCATGGTCACTGCGCAGCGGCGCGCCGAGAAAGACCACGTCGTGATGCTCGGCACCCGTTCGCTGCTTGAAGAAGAACAGCATCAGGATTTCGCGCTTGCGCTTTTTGGTCACCACCTGATCGTCGGGATCGACCGAGGCCACGACGTCGTCCCAATCATAGACCTGATTGCCACCGGCGAAGTTGGGGCGATTGATATATATCTTTCGGGTCTTGCGATTGAAACGGACCACGATATGACGCTGGACCAGGCACTCCATGCGAAATATCCAGAAGAGATAAACAAATGCAGCCAGCATTACCAGCCAAATGCCCCACATAAAAACTGCTGCCACATAATCCAAGACTTCAGCGCTTTCTCCAGTTGTAGGCCACACGCCATAAAAAAAAACATCCAACAAAGGTATAAGGAAGCTAAAAGGAAAACCAAAAACACCTAACAACAAAGGAGACAACCCAAGAACGACCCCCCCCCTCCACTCATTGAAGAAGGTTCTAACATCCATATAGGTATCGTTCATGCGGTAGATGGAGCGTGCATCGGATGGCGCGTCGCTGACCTGCCGCTCCTGCATGCCCCGGTACTGCTTGCCGTACTTTTCGGTCGCCTTCTCGAACTGCTTCATATCACCCTCGAACCCGGTGATATCCTTCTTGCTCGCGGTCAGGGTTCGGCGCATCAGCCATTCGATAAAATACATCAGGTCACGTCCTGTAAAGCCTGGTGAAAGACGCCGACCTCTTCGGCGTAGTCGGCGTAATAGTCGGGGTCGCCTTCTGTGGTAAAGACACAGCGTTTGCACCACGCCTCCAGCGCATCGTCGCCGAAAATCCAGAACCCGATCGTCAGAATGATACCGGCCCAGGAGGCTACGGCAAAACCGGCCAGCAGCACGCCACGGATGGCTGCCGTCGCCAGGGAGCGGGCCAGTGGCGCCAGCAAACTGGCTAGCTGTCGCGCCAGCGCGGTTTTGCCCTGCTGCGCAACACGGGATAAAAAGGCCGCCGAGGATGCCAATGTCACGGCCGTGCCTAAAATAGCGATACCAACATTGGCTAGGAATCTTGCGCCATAAGCCATAAATAAAATCAGATGACGCTGCTCAAATTGCCGACTTGCTTCGATGTAGTCATCAATCGCTGAAAACAGCGCCCCCACCGACGCTAGCATCCCGCCCCAGAACGAGAAACCGCCCAGCTGGAAACGGGCCGCCTCGCCCACATCGGTCGCACGGTATTTCCCCATCACCATGACCATATTGATGCTGGAGGCCGCCGTGTCCGCAATCGACCCGGCCACGACGACGAACGCGCCTGCGATCTTGGCGTAATCCCGCGAATCCTTGTCCTGCTTGGAGAGCGTTTGATAGAGCGCATAGCTTTCGATGATCGCCACCGCCACACCCAACCGGAATTGCATGAACTGGCTGCCATTGCCTTCCAGCGCCGCTTGCATATCGCGTGACAGGAAGCGCTTTGCCTTGGCAAGTTCACGTGCCGAGCCCTTGCTGAACCAGCGGCGATTGACGCCGATCTGCGCAGCGTGCCGAGCGAGCTGTGCACGCATTAACCCCAGCGAAATGCGCAGCGTGGCCCGGTCCATGGTCTCGCTGCGCGCTTTTTCGAAGAACCCTTTCATGAACTGGGTATACCAGGCCATGGTCACGCCCAGCTGCTTCGAACGGAACCAGTCGGGTGTCTCGCCCTCCAGCGCCGCGTTGGCCGTGTTGAAGGCCGCGATGAGCTGCTTGAACCCTTGCAGAATGTTCTGCGGCTCAGGCCCTATCCAACTGTCGTCTTCGGCGTCGGCGACCTTAGCGTCCTTGGCACGAAACGCGTCGATATCCTGCTGGCCGGCGCGGCGGATATCGTACTGATTGAGACAGTAGACCGCCCAGGCCAGGTTCGAACGGTCGTTCATGTTCATGTCGCGCCACCACTGATCCAGCAACGCGGCGCCCGCTTCGGTGCCCTCCATCCCCACCGTGGCCTGCACGACCTGAATGCTGTAGGCCCAGCCCCAGATCGGGTCACGCGAGTCGTAGTAATCCAGCGCATCGAGAAAGGGTGCGCCGCGTAGCCAGGCGAGGTGGTCAGACACCCGGGGGGCCATCAGGGCTTCCTGGCGCCGGGACTGCTCGGCCATGCGATCGTCGAAAGCCTGCCGTGCGTTCTGATCCAGCAGCGGCGCATACTGGCTATCGTATTCTTGGCGAAACTCCGCGCCACGTTCCACTGTGATTCGCTGGGAGCTCGATTCGAGAATCTCCGCTTGCCGCTCCTCGTACTCCTCGGCCAGCTCGTAGTCGCGCGCCGTCGGCTGGCTATTGCCGCCAATCTCCGCTTCGCCCACCGCCCGCACGTGAGGCATGTACCGCAACCCAGCACGCGATCTGAAACTCATCACGTCCCGCTGCGCAAAGGCATTGACGCGGCCCTTGACGTAGTTCTCGCGGAGATCGCGTATCAACTCCGCGGTGTAGAAGCGCTGCTCATTGGTCAGGCCGTCCGCATCCTTTTTCTCCATCCAGTCCCGCAGCGGCTCTAGTGCATCGTTGCGATGGTTGTTCAACTCCTGAGTAATGCCAATGGCATCACCAAGGACGACCGCAAAGCCCTGGAGGCCATCCAAGGCACGTTGCAGGCTGTCGAAACGCGACCCGTAGTTTGTCAGATCGGCCGGCTGGGCGTTCTCTTCGAACGGATCGGTCAACGACGGAAAAGCCTGTTTCTGCAACAGGTGGCCAACGCCTTCATCCTGATAGCCGACGAATTCGGCAACCTCGGACTGCAGCATCGTTGGCGGGATGACACTCTCTCCGCTGCAACTGTGGGCCAGCTCGGCGATGGCGAAGCGCTGCAAGGATTCCCTGAGCCGAGCTTCCGACTTGAGCCGTTCGAGCATCCGCACACTCAGCGGGTCCGGCAGAAAGAGCATGTACGCCTCGGGCACATCCTCCACATCATCGATCGAGAAGTAGTTGATGCCGCCGCTCTCTTTCGTCGGCTCATAGGGATTGATCCGAGTGAGCAAGGCATCGGCGGAGACGTAATAACAGTGCTCCCAGCGGTAGGTGCCCAGCCGGTTGACCAGCACGTACAGATAGCCCTCGCGCAGAAAGCGCGCTGTGTACTTGGCCTGAGACAGGCCGATACCGGCTACCGGCTCGCCCTGATACTCAGGCACACTGGCAAAAGCCGCGCTGTCGTCGTCTTCGCCATACACGGCGCTGTAGCGCAGCGGCAGAACGTTGACCGATTTCTTGCAGTCGACTGCCGTGCCGTCGTCATCGGCCTGCGGCATCGCCGAGAGCCTGTCACCGACGCTTTGACCCACACTCAAAGGATCGAGAATACTACCCATGACGCTCCCCATTAACGCTGTGTGACGCGACCGCCTTCAGGTTCTCCGCCAATGAACGCGGCCTTTGCACGGACATGTCGACCGCCCGGGAAAAACCTGGCTCACTCAATACCTGCATCCCGTGAGCCACGCAGTACGCAACATAGACACTCAAGTCCTGGATATCATCGAAGCCGGAAGCGCGTGCCGATTCTATGGCTTTATCCACCATCGCCAGACGCAGACCAGGGCATGCCGTATTGAACAACGCTGGCGAAGACTGCTCCAGCTCGCCCAATATTCGATGGGTCATGGGATCGCTGCCGAGGGCTTGCAGTAGCGCGGGCGTCAATGTGATCGTTTCCTCGCTATCGACCGCAGACTCGTGGCTTTGCCAACCTCCCGAGAACTCTTCCCAGCCGTCCAGTCCGGGTAGCCACCACGCGCCTACACTGCCAAAGAGCCGGTCGTACCAAGGCATGTCCGAAAAGCGATGTAGAACCGGCATGACGTTGGGCGCATAGAAACGTAGCAGCTGTTCTTCGCCATTGGCGTCTTTCACGACGCAGAGTTCTCCTAACTTCACGGCTTCCTGCGCCACCGGCTGGTGGGTAATCAGCACCCCATGAAAACCACGCTCCGCCATGACGTACACATCGGAAAGCAGCGTCTCGATATCACCGTCGAACAGCCAAGGCCCCAAAGGTTTCAACGCCTGGAACTGAGGCTGCTGCAGCCAAGGCTGGCCTTGGAAGCGCTGCCACAACGTCTTGCGTTCATCCTCATTCAGCAGCCCGGTTTCGATGATGGCGCAAACGGAGACGGTACCCCGGTCGGTATCCTTCAGCTCTTGCACATACTCAGAAACACGTGACTTCAGCGCTTCATCATTTAGGCTCATGACTGCACCTTGACCAGGGCTCGCTGTTCCTTCAGTGCTTTTAACCAGCAACTGACACAGATGGGTTCATCGGCCTCGGGCAATGCCGGCTTGCCAACATACATCTCCGCTGGCCCCCCAAAACTCTTCGTCGCGCCCTTGACGGTGACCTTGCCGGGCGCATGCAGCTCGATATTGCCGCCCTTGATACGGACATAGGCGCCGCCGCTGACCAGCAGAATCTCCTCGGCGGCGGCGAAGTCGATCTTGTCTTCCGTCGA
>NZ_CALFQK010000048.1:0-17458 GCF_937921195.1 uncultured Salinicola sp. | reverse complement strand
CAACGTCGCGACAACGCGCTGTCGAAAGCCCGCTTCGAATTTCGCTGGGAAGATCAGTTCAATCTCGGTCTCGACCCGGACACGGCGCGCGCCTTCCACGACGAGACGCTGCCCAAGGACTCGGCCAAGGTGGCACACTTCTGCTCGATGTGCGGGCCTAAGTTCTGCTCGATGAAGATCACCCAGGAAGTGCGCGAACGATTTGGTGGCGACACCGCCAATGTCGCCGGCGACGAGCGGGAGGCCGGCCTGCAGGAGCAGGCGGAGCGTTTCAAGCGGGAAGGCGGTGAGCTCTACCGGGAAATCTGATACCGCCTGTGCAAGCGGGCCTGCGTCTTCCGAGCGTCGACGCAGGTTTCACTGCCGGCTCGACGCGCTGAGACTTTGGTCGCAATCAGGTTATATGCCATCCCGTTTTCGAATGGGCGGATCGCAAAAGGCCCGGGGATGCGTAGAATGCGCGCTTTTGCCCCCGGCAATTTCGCCTGCACAAGGAGCCCGCGCATGACATCAACGACCTCCCGGCCAAATCTGTGGCGACGCATTCCCCTGTGGCAGAAGATCATTGCCGGTCTGGTGCTGGGTGTTCTCGCCGGCGCGGTGATGGGCGAGCAGGCCAGCGTGTTCAAGCCGCTCGGCGATATCTTCATCAACGGCATCAAGATGCTGATCGTACCGCTGGTGTTCTCGACGCTGGTCGTCGGCATCACCGGCATGAGGGATCCCCAGAAGATGGGCCGCGTGGGTGCCCGCACCATCGCGCTCTATCTGGTCACCACCGCTTTCGCCATCGTCATCGGCCTGGTTGCCGCGACGATCTTCCAGCCGGGTGTCGGTGCCGATGCCTCGATGAGTGCCACGCAGCAGGCCAACGAGGCGCCATCGCTGGTGGATATCGTGGTCGGCCTGGTGCCGTCGAACCCGCTGCAGGCCATGATCGAGGGCAACATCCTGCAGATCATCGTCTTCGCCATCGGCCTTGGTATCTCGCTGATGATGATCGGCGAGAAGGGCGAGCCCGTCGTGCGGGTCTTCGAGAGCTTCGCCGAGGCGATGTACAAGTTGACCGCCATCGTCATGGCATTCGCCCCCTTCGGCGTCTTCGGCCTGATGGCCAATGTTTCCGGTCAGTATGGGCTGGACGTGCTGCTGCCGCTGGCCAAGGTGATCGGCGTGGTCTATCTCGCCTGTCTCGTTCATGTACTGGTCGTCTATACCGGACTGCTGAGCCTGGTCGGCCGGCTGAATCCGCTACGCTATCTGCAGGGCATCATCGACGCCCTGGTGGTGTCGTTCTCGTCGGCGTCGTCTTCCGGCACGCTGCCGGTCTCGATTCGCTGCGCGCAGAAGAACCTGGGCGTGTCGGAAGGCGTATCCAGTTTCGTGCTACCGGTGGGCGCAACCATCAACATGGATGGCACGGCGATCTACCAGGGGGTGGCGGCCCTGTTCGTCGCCCAGTTGGTGGGGGCCGACCTCTCGATGATGGACTACGGCATGATCGTGCTTACCGGCACGCTGGCCTCCATTGGAACGGCTGGCGTCCCCGGTGCCGGGCTGATCATGCTGTCGATCGTGCTGGCGCAGATCGGCCTGCCGCTGGAGGCGATCGGCGTCGTCGCGGGTGTGGACAGGATCCTCGACATGGCGCGGACCAGCGTCAACGTGGCCGGTGATCTGATGGTGACGACGCTGGTCGGCAAGAGCGAAAAGGAGCTGGATCTGGAAGTGTACAACCGGCCCGGCAAAGCCTGAGCGATAGCCTCTGCCCACCTCTCCGAACGACAGCGGCCCCGGTTTCTGCCGGGGCCGCTGGATGAAGAGTCCTCGCTGGGCACTCAATGCCCGAAAGACTCGATATACCGGGATTCAGCACTGACTAGTGGCGTGGTTTGGTGGCATCCTTCAGATTGCCTTTGGCGGACTTGGCATCCCCCTTGGCCTGCTGGGCCTTGCCCTTGCTTTCGAGTTCGCGATCCTTGGTCATCTTGCCAGCGGCTTCCTTCACCTTGCCGGCTGCCTTGTCGACCTTGCCTTCCGTCTTGTCCGACTTCGAGTGCGTCGTCATGGGTGCTACCTCGTTATCCGTGGATATCCTTATCCGTCCGCCGTCGTTTTCGATGCGAAGAGCTCGGGACGGCGAACGTAAACTCAGAGTAGTTCGCCACGGGGAAGCCGAAACGGGAGATTGGTAAAGATTTGTTCTGGCGAAGCGGACCCATGGCGGACGGATATCATCCGGGACGATCGTTACGGGAGCGCGGGGAAGAAACGAAAGAGAGCGCAGTGGATCGACGAGAGCCGCCCGGTGACAGGCGGCTCGACAGGCAACCGAGCGGGAACGATCAAGTGCGCGAGGTCACTTCCAGCAGATGGTAGCCAAACTGGGTCTTGACCGGTCCGTGGACCTCGTTGACCGCACCATTGAATACGACCTCATCGAACTCCTTGACCATCTGGCCACGCCCGAAGGTGCCGAGTTCGCCACCCTGACGCCCGGAGGGGCAGGTAGAGTGCTGACGGGCCACTTCGGCAAAATCGCTGCCGGCTTCGATCTGCTGCTTGAGCTCGAGACACTGCTGTTCGCTGTCGACGAGAATATGGCGGGCGCTGGCCTGTGCCATGACATCACTCCTGAATCTTGATCAATGGGAACCGGCATTCTACGAAAACACGCCACCCGGCGTCACCGCCGATTTCCGAACCGTCACTGCCCCTCGAACCGACGCGCCAGGTAGCGATTGATATCGGCGGACTCATACATCCACTCGACCTCGCCATTTCCATGGTCGATGCGCAGGCACGGCACCATGGTGCGGCCCCCGCCCGCCATGAGCTCCTGGCGGCGCTCCGGGTCACGCTGGGTGTCGCGCAGTTCGATGGGCAGCGCCAGGCGTTGAATCTGGTGGCGGACGCGATGGCAGAATGGACAGCTCATGAAATGATAGAGCGCCAAGTCCCGACAGGCGCGATCGACGGCAGCCTGAGCGTCGGCGGAACGCTCGATGGGAGTCGCTGAGAACATGGTCTTGAACCACCTCCTGATTCGGTCGGACATGAGATATGACGCCACCTTCCCGTCTGTCGTTCAGTTGACCGGCACCGATGCCTCATCGCCATCAGACTCGGCCGCCTCACTGGCGGCCTGGTCGATCGCAGCGGCATCCTGATCGTCGACCAGGACCGGAATCGTCAGCGGCGCATCGGTCGGCATCGTCACGCTCGCGGGTGGCACCGCCTCGATGGGCGCGGGCACGTAGCGCTGAGCCGGCGGTTCGGGAGGGAGCAGGAAGTCGCTGGAGACCAGCGGTTGCGCCCGTTCGGCGTCACCGGGAAGCCGCAGGGTCGCCTGGATCAGCGGCGACGCGAACTGATCCCGAAACTCCTGCCGCGAAATCCTCCCGCTCCCATCCGCATCCAATGTGTGCCAGTCGCCCCCCAACCCCAGCCGTTCGACGTCCAGCGGCAACAACGAACCATCGGCATCGCCATCGGCGGTATCGAAGACGTTGTCGGCGCTGACCTGGCCGCTCCCCTGGGCCGCCGGCCGGTCGACGACGACGTCAGGGTTCGTCGTGTTGGAAGCGCAAGCCGTCAGCCATAGCATCACGGGGATCGACACCAGCCACCCACGCGGCCACCCTGCGGCTCTCGTACTCCTCACCGTAGTGGGATTCATCCCCTTTGCATTCATCCGTTCGTCTCCCTCGAGATTCGTACCCGATGCCGACGGCGTCATCATCGCCGCGGATTCCGCAGCGAGCCGTCGTCCAGCCGCTGCTGCCAGTTCTGCCACAGACTCAGCCGGCTCGATTCGCCGACTTCACGCCCGCCTCCACCCAGTTTGCTGATCCAGAGATGACTGCCGTTGAAGCTGTAGATCGGGAGCAGATCGTTGCGGCTGGAGGCCGGCTCGATCCGTTTGTCGATGTTGTCCAGCACCACCGGCGGCGTCGCCGCGCTGGGTGCCCAGGTCACCACCATATGGAACTGATCGTAGGGAATGTACTTGACGTAATGCAGGCGCAGTTGATTGTCCGGTACGCCGAGCTCGCGCAGCGTCAGGTACTTGGCCATGGCGAAATCCTCGCAATCCCCCGCGCCGACACCGAGAAACTCGAATGGCGTGGCCCAGTAATCCTCCACCTGCCAGACATCGACATCGTCGACGAAACGCAGCTGATTGAAGAAGTCGTTGACCCCCTTGAGCTGGGTCTCGACCGACCGCCCCTGCAGTTGGTCGATCAGCACCGGCCACTGCTGGATACGCTGCCATCCCGCCTGGCCATAGATCGAGACCACCTCCTGTCGCGGCGGCAACTTCGGCAAGGCCTGGACCAGGGGGCCGAACTGGAACATGCCCAGCAGACAGAGCAGACCCAGGAGCGCCGGGACCGGGCGGCCGGTGACGGCGCGAACGACGCTCATCGCCATCGGCTCAAGCCCCGCCAGCCAATCGACGCCCCGGGGTCACTTCAATGCCAGCGGAGAGATCGGGGCCAGATAGCCCTGATACCCGTCGGCGCCGACTGCTGCCACGCGTTGACGTTCTTCGTCGGACTCGACCCGCGTCACGATCACTCGCGACTCGACCTGGTGCGCCGCCATGCAGAGGCTTCTCAGGAACTCGGTGTCGACCTCCTCGCGCACGAAGAATCCCTGGTCGATCTTGACGTAATCGGGACGCAGCCTGGCCAGGTAGGCCATGGCCTGAAGATTTCTCGCGAACCGGTCGACGCCGCACCTGGCCCCGAGACGATGCGCGCTACGGAACAACTGCTGCACCACGTCGAGGTGATCGAGCGCGATCTCTTCGCTGACCTCCAGATCCAACCTGGCGGTGACGCGTGCATTGCCTTCCAGCCAGCCGACCAGTGCGCGGTACCGGTCGGGCTCGGCCAGCGAATCGGCCGTGAGATTGACCGCCAGGCGGCCGTCGATGCGCTCGGCGATGGCGCCGAGGCTCTCCAGTACGGCGCGGTCCAGCTGGGCCCCCATGCGAAAGTGATTGAGTACCGGCAGGAATATGTAGGCCGGATGCTGATTGTCACCTTCGTTGAGCCGCACGAACACTTCACGGTGCAACTCGCTGCCATCGGCTAGCACGACCGGCTGCACGACGAGACTGATGTCGCGCTCGCTGAGTGCCCGCTCGATGACCTGGCGCCACTCCTGACGCCCTCGCGCGGCCAGTGTGTTCTCGGGCCGGACCGTCATCCAGCGCTTGCCGAGTTCGATGGCGTCGCGCAGCGCACTGTCCGCTCGCGCCAGCATGCCCTCGCGGGTCATGCCGGTGTCACGCAGTACCACGCCGGCGCAGGTGTAGTGCTGGCGGGTCTCGGAGAGCGGGTTGGCATCGACGACATCGTCGAGACGATCCAGCGTATCCTCGAGCCACCGCTCCCGTGTGTCGTCGTCGCAGTCCGGCAGAATCAACGCGAACTCTTCGGCGGACAGCCGTGCAGCCAGAACGGCACGGCCTTCGAGCTGCGCCCCCTTGAGATGGCTTCCCAGGCTGCGGATCGCCTGGTCCCGGGCCTCGAAGCCGTCACGCCGATAGAGCGCCTGCAGATGATCGATGCGCAGGATCGCCAGGGCGCCTCCCACCGGCGCCGCCAGCCACTCGTCGAGCGCACGGGCCAGATAGGCCCGGTTGCCCAATTGCGATACCGCGTCCTGCTCGGTCAGGCGCTGCAGACGGACGACCTGCTCCGCCTGCTGTTCGAACTGCTGGTTGAGTCTGGCGCCCAGCCGATTCACCGACTCGGTGATCCCCTGGAGCTCACGGATACGGCTGGGTTCCAGCGCTTCGTCGAAACCGTCGATCTGCATGTCGGAGATGCGCCGCGAGAGCCGATTGAGCGGGCCCAGCAGCCGTTTGATACCGATCACGCAGAGCACCACCACTACCAGCATGCCGATCGCCAGCCACGTCAACAGCTGCAACGCCAGGTACCAGAGCTGATCGTAGGCGCCGGCTCGTTCCGACTCGACCCTGATGCTGCCTAGCGCCGACCACCCGCCGCTGATCTCTCGCTCGCTGACGGCGTTGGGCAACGCCACCACACGCTGGAACCACTGGGGCGTGTCGCTCTCGCGCCGGGAGTCGATCACCAAGGGCTCGTCTCGCCCCACCGCCTCGAGGCGAATTCGACGCACCGACCCGCCATCGGCCGCCGCCCGCATGAGCGTCTCTGCACTGATCCAGTCGCCGATCTCGACGAAAGGCACCAGGGACAGGCTCAGCGCCTGGGCGAGATTGTCGACGTCGGCTTGCTGGCGATCGGCCAGCGAGGCTCGTGTCTGGTGCACTTCGATCGCGAAGATACCGGCCGAGAACAGAAACAGCAGGCCGACCATGATCGCGATCGAACGTCGAAACAGGCTCATGGAACTCTCCTCGTCAGCCCTGCGGGCGGTCGTTGGCAGGGTTCGCCCCGGGGTAACGATCGCCTGCGTCACCGATCATGCCGGTGTCCACCTGAAGCGTGTCCAGCAGTTGACCGGTCGCGGACAGCAGCCGGTAGTTGGCCTGACGTAGCGCGAACTCCGCCTGGACCCGGGCCTGCTGAGCGTCATAGAGCTCGGTCTCGCTGTCGAGCATGTCGAGCAGCGTGCGGCGACCGATGTCGAACTGCTTGCGGTAGTTGACCCGGGTCTGCTGACTGGCTTCCACATGCCGATTCAGGAACGGCAGCTGGCTGGTGACGTAGTCGCGCGCGTTCCAGGCCAGCCGCAGCTCGTCGCGAATCTCGCGCAGGGAGCGGTCGCTGTCGTAGCGCACGGCACGCAGCGCCTCTTCCCGGGAGTGCATCTCGGCGGTGTCGATGCCGCCGCGATAGAGATTCCACGACATCACCAGGTCGGCGCTCCAGTCGTCCGCGTCATTGCCTTCGTAATCGTAATCGCGGCTGGCCAGCCGGCTCGCCTCGGCACGGAAGGTAGGCAGAAAATCGCCACGTTCGGCGGCGACCTCGTGACGCGCCGCATCGATCGAGCGCGATGCGGCAATGACCAAGGGGTTGTTCGCCGTCGCCATTGCCATGGCAGCGTCGAAATCGCCAGGCACGCCGTGCATGTCGACGTCATCCGGCAACGTCAGATTCCTGGGCGACTCGCCGACATAGCGGATGAACGCGGAGACGGCGTCGTCGAGATTGTTGCGTGCGGCGATCAGGCTCGCCTGGGCCTGTGCCAGGCGCCCCTCGACCTGACTGGTGTCGGTAGCGGTACCGGCCCCCAGCTCTTCGCGACGACGAATGTCGGCCGCGATGCGCTGGTGAGTGTCGACGTTGCGCTGCGCCAGCTCGAGCAGGCGCTGCGATCGCAGCACATCGAGATAGCTCTGGACCGTTACCAGCCCCACCTGATTGGCCGCCGCCGCGACCTGCCAGCGCTGATAGTCGCTCTCGGCATCCGCCTGGCGAATACGCTCGATCGTCGTGTTGCCGTCCCAGATCAGCTGCGACAGCGTGAGATAGGCGCGCCGGTAACTGTGGGGATCGCTGGACTGCGAGATACCATCGATCTCGCTCTCGTTCTCGCCATAGCCGACACGCGCTTCCAGGTCGACCGAGGGCAGATAGGCGCCCCGCTGCGCCCTGGCGTCCTCCAGGTTCTGCTGATAGCGCGCCATCTCGGTGCGCGTGCTGGGATACTCCATGACCGCCTGGGTCACCGCCTCGGTCAAGGTTTGCGCCTGAGCGCTACCGGCGAGCGTTGCGATACCGGCGGACAGAACCCATCTCTTCATCATCACGCTTGTGTCACCCCTTTCTTGTCTCGCTGCGCGCTCAACGTTCACGCATCGCGCCCTGCTGCGCCCGGAGTATCGGTTTCAACAGGTACTGCAAAATGGTCTGCTCGCCGGTAACGATGTCTACCGTGGCCTGCATGCCTGGAATGATCGCCAGGTCGTCGACGTTCTTGCCCAGATGATTGCTGTCGGTGCGGACCGTCACCTCATAGAAGGTATTGCCCTTCTCGTCCTCTTCGGTGTCCGGGCTGATACGCATGACCTGCCCCTTCATGCCGCCGTAGATGGTGAAGTCGTAGGCGGAGAGCTTCACCGTCGCCGGCTGGCCGACACGAATGAAGCCGATGTCCCGCGGCGCGATCCTCGCCTGGACCAGCAACTTGTCCTCGATCGGCACGATCTCCATCAGGCTCGCACCGGGATCGACCACGCCGCCGATGGTGTTGACGTTGATCGACTGCACCTTGCCGCGGACCGGTGACGTGATCAGCGTGCGATCGACACGATCCTGGAGACTGACGCGGCCCTGCTGGAGACTGTCGAGCTTGTTTCGCGCTTCGGTCAGGGCA
The DNA here is from genome assembly GCF_937921195.1 of uncultured Salinicola sp. Lineage (NCBI taxonomy): Bacteria > Pseudomonadati > Pseudomonadota > Gammaproteobacteria > Oceanospirillales > Halomonadaceae > Salinicola > uncultured Salinicola sp. Next base: position 9,133 of record NZ_CALFQK010000048.1, on the reverse strand, counting down.
TCGGCGCTTCGCGACCGGAACTGCGCGGCGACGTCCCGACGCTTGCTGATCGCTTCCTGCAGTTCGGACTGCTTGGCCGGGATCGACAGTTGCGCGGACTCCAGCTCACCGCGCTGGTCGTTGACCTGACGCTGCAGGTTGAGCAGATCGACCTGGGAGACGATGCCTTCCTTCACCAGCGGAGCGGTGATCCCCAACTGCTGACGCGACAGCTGGTAGCTGCGCGACAGCGATTCCGCCTTGGCCCGCAACTCCTGCAGTTCCTGCTGGCGCTGCTGAATCTGCGCGGCCGCCTGATCGAGCTGGGAACGCAGGCCATTGATCCGCTCGTTGTAGGCGCTGGAGGCAGCACTGTAGATATCCTGATTGGTCTCCTCGAACTCATCACTGAGCGGGATCGGTCGAGACGACACGCTGACCTGATCCCGCCACTCCGAGGCGTCGGGCGACACCGTGACCGAGGCGAGTTCCGCCTGGTACTGCGCCACGGACGCCTGCAAGCCGGCCAGGGTCGAGTTGCGCTCCGCCAGGTCGGAGGTCGCTCGCGTCGGGTCGATCCGCGCCAGCGGCTGGCCAGCCTCGACCAGATCACCCTCGTCGACGTAGATCTCGCGAACGATGCCACCTTCCAGGTTCTGGATCGTCTGCAGCCGGGAGGAGGGAACCACCTGCCCGGTACCACGTGTCACCACCTCAATGCTCGACAGCCCCGCCCATACCAGAAACGCGATGAGGGCGGCCAGCAACACCCAGATGATGATGCGCGAGCGCCATGGGGTCGCCAGCAGCGTGGCGGCACTGGCATCGTCGGCAAGCTCCAGTTCCCGCGCATTCGGCCGAGGCCACTTGACGACGTTATCCGCGCTGGCCATGGCGCACCTCCTGCGGGCCGTCGGCCTGGGGCATTACCGAGTTCGCGTCCGCGGGGGCCTGGACGCGGCCCTCGTTGAGCGCCTTGAGGACGGCCGCCTTGGGGCCGTCGGCAATCACCCGGCCGCTGTCGAGCACGATGATCCGGTCGGCCACCTCGAGCATCGAGCTCTTGTGGGTCACCAGGACCAGGGTCTGGCTGCGGGGAAGATCCCTCAGCGTGCGGCGCAGCAGCGCCTCAGCGCGGTTGTCCATATAGGAGCCGGGTTCGTCCAGCAGCAGCAGCGCAGGGTTGGTCAAAATCGCCCGGGCCAGCAGCACCGCCTGACGCTGACCGCTGGAAAGCAGCCGGCCACCCTCGCCGATCTGGCGATCCAGGCCATCGGGATCGCGCCGGGTGAATTCGCCCACGCCGGCGATGTCCGCCGCACGCTGGACCGACTCGTCACTGGCGTAGGGCTGGCCGAGGATGATGTTGTCGCGAATCGAGCCGAAGAACAGCGAGCTGTCCTGTCCGGCAAATCCGATATGGCGACGCACGTCCGCGGGATGAATCTGGTTGATGTCGAGACCGTCGATTCGCACGCTGCCCGCGGTCGAGCGATAGAGACCGCTCATGAGCCGCTCGACGGTACTCTTGCCGGCCCCCATCCGGCCGATGATCGCGACCCGCTCCCCCGGCTCGATGGTGAACGAGACGTCGGTCAGCACTTCCGGGGACTGCTCGCCGTAACGAAAACCGACGTGGTCGAACTCGATGCGCATGTTGAGCTTGTCGCGATGGACGTAGTTCTTGGCCTCGTCGACCTCGTCGGGCAGATGCATGATCTGGTCGATCGCCGCCATGGCGCTGCGGGTCTGGCCGAAACGGGTGATAAGCAGCGCCATCTGCGCCAACGGCTGCAGTGCCCGGCCGGTCAGCATGACGGCCGCGATCAACCCGCCCATCGACAGCTCGGCGTTGCCGATCAGGTAGACCCCGAGCACCACCAGCGCCACGGTGGACAGCTGATTGACCGACATGGTCAGCGACGATACCGAAGTGGAGAGGTTGCGGCTCTTGACGCCCCACTTGGCGATTTCCCCCACGGCCCGCTCATAGCGGCGCTGGGTCTCTCCCTGGGCATTGGCGAGCTTGATGCTTTCCAGGCCCGCCACGCTCTCTACCAGCCGCGCGTGCTTTTCCGTCGCCAGTCGCGAGCCCAGCTCGATCGAGCGTTTCAGCGGCCACTGGATGATGATGCTGTAGCCGATCAGGATCAGCAGCGCGACGATCGGCACCCAGACCAGCGCACCGCCGACGATCCACACCACCAGCAGAAACAGAATCGCGAACGGCAGATCGACCAGCGTGGTCATGGTCATCGAGGTGAAGAAATCGCGAACGGAATCGAACTCCTGCAGATGCTTGACGAAGGCGCCCACCGATACCGGGCGCGCCTCCATCCTAAGATTCATCACCTTGGCAAAGATCTTGGCGGACAGCAGCACCTCGGACTTCTTGCCCGCCGTATCGAGGAACCACGACCGAACCTGGCGCATCAACAGGTCGAAACCGACCACTATCGCCATCCCCGTTGCCAGCACCCAGAGCGTATCGAAAGCGAGGTTCGGCACCACCTTGTCGTAGACGTTCATGGTGAAAAGCGGTGCCGCCAGGGCGAAAAGATTGATCAGCAGCGAGGCGATCAGGACATCGCGGTAGATCGGCGTCGAGAGCTTCAGCGTCGACCAGAACCAGTGCCCTTCGGCGAGCTTGATCGTCTCCGGGGCGCGGGCGTCGAAGCGGTGTTCCCGGCGAGCGTAGATCACCTGGCCGGTGGCCTGTTCGATCAACGAGTCCATGTCGACGGTCTGGGTGCCTTCAGCCTCCGGCAGGTAGACCGTCGCCTGCTTGCGCTCGGCATCGCGCTCCAGCATCACCACGGCGCGCCGGCCCTGCAGGATCACGATGCAGGGCAGCAGGATATCGGCCACGCGGTCGGCGCGCTGGCTCACCAGCTTGGCCGAAAGTCCGGCCCTCTGCGCCGCCCGCGGTACCAGCGATAGCGTCAGCCTGCCGTCGTCCAGCGGCAAGCCGTCGCTGATCACATCGGCCGATTTCGGCGTACCGTGATGCCGGGAGAGAAAGACCAGCGCACCCAGTAGCGGATCGATCTCCTTCTCTCCGGCAGGATCCGGACGAAGCGGTGTCGGTTCATCAACCAAACCAGTGGTCTCCTGTCATTCGGCGGCGCACCTCAGCCGTCGAGATTCGTCTTGAGATTGCCGTGATCCAGCAGCGTCTTGATGATTTCGGTATCCGAGCCGCCGAGCGTTGTCATGTCGACGTTACTGAAGACGATCTTCTGCGTGACGGCACCATCCGGACCACCTGTCTTGATCTCCAGCGTCGAGCCGCCGCTGGTGGCGGCGCCCGGCGCGCCGCTGGCCTCGCCCTTGACGAAGTGCAGCTGCTGAGCCGCCAGCGAGGCCAGGTCGGCGTTGGAGAGGCTCGAGTTACCGATGTCGAGCATATCGGAGAGGTCGAGCCGGTCACCGCCATCACCGCCCTTGAAGTCGGTGATGCGATCGATCGCCGGGGCGCTCGGTGCGCCCTGATCGCCGCGCATCCAGGCAAAGGTATCGCTGCCGTCACCGCCCGTCAGAATATCGTTGCCCTTGCCACCTTCGAGACGGTCGGCACCAGCGCCGCCGTCGAGCGTGTCGTTGCCGGCGCCGCCGGTCAAGGTGTCGCGACCGGTGCCGCCGCTGAGGGTATCGTTGCCTTCGCCCCCGCGTAGGATGTCGTCGCCGTCGCCGCCGGTGAGGATGTCATTGCCCTTGCCGCCAATCAGCACGTCGTCGCCCTTGCCCCCGATGAGCGTCGTACCGCTGTCGTTGGCCATCAGGGTGTCGTCGCCGTCGCTGCCGGTCAATGTCTGCCCGCGCTGGTAGTCGACGGTTACCGACGCCGTATCGGTGCTCCCGTAGCTGTCGGTGAGGGTGTAGTCGGTCCTCAACGTCGAGGCCGTGTCGGCAGCGTTGGCGTAACCGATCTTCATCGACAGGTCGTAGGTCTCGGCGCCATAGCCGTCGAAGAGCCCGGTGCCGCTATCCTTCACGTTCATGACCGCCACGGTGTAGCTCTTGTCCCCGCCGCTCGAGTTGGTGAAGGTGCCACCGTTGGCCAGCGCAGTGAAGCCACTATCCCCTGCGCCCTTGTAAGCCAGCGCCACACTGCCGGCGACGCTGGTCGCCAGGGTCAGGGATTCTCCGGCACGCAGGGTCAGTGTCATGAGATCGTTGGCATTGCTGCCGAATCCCGACAGCCAGTTGCCGCCGGCCAGACTACCGCGCACCACGGTCGCCGCGGTGTTGGCCGCCTGTGCAGCGGTGGAGAAGCTGCCGCGATCCAGGGCGAAACTGTCGGCGTTGCGCTTGTCCTGAGTCTGTACGCTGGTCGCGGTGAAATCGGCCGCACGATCCTTCCAGCCGGTGGTCAAGGTCAGCCCGTTGGTGGTCGCCGTGCTGCCCGCCGCAATGGCGTCATTGGCGAGCAGCACGTCGGCGCCAACGCTCAGGCTCGGACTCAGGATGTTGGTGATGATGTGGTCGTCATGCGCCGAGGTGACACCGTTCTTGACGTTGATGTTCATCACCCCGCTGGCGGTGTCGCCGTCGGCATCGCTGAGGGTGTAGCGAATGGCGTCGGTACCGAAGCTGCCCAACTTGGCCGTGTAGCGGTAGCTGCCGTCATCCATGTCCATGGTCAACTTGCCGCCCAGCGCGGTAGTGATACCCAGCTTGTGCGAGCTGCCGTCGTAGGTGTAGGTGGCTCCGCTCGACGAGGCAGAGACGGTGCCGCTGCTCTTGTCGAAGGTGTAGGTCACGCCATCGACGACCACACTCTTGACGTAGCCGCCGTCTCCACCGAAAGACGATAGGCCATGCTCGCCGCCGCTCAGCAGCCCATCCTGCAACAGCGGCATCTGGACCGTGCCACTCACGATACTCGACAGCATATCGAGGTTGGTGACGACCACCGCGTCGGTGTCATCCCCCGTGCGGCCATCGTAGGCCACCGGGTTGAGATGGGTCTGACTCACGTCGCCGCCGATCCCCAGCGCCAGCGAGTCGATGCCATTCTTACCGAGGAACGCCTTCCAGGCCGCCTCTTCATTGGCATCGATACCGTCGCCCCGATTGACGTCCACGGTATTGCCGGGGTTGACCTGTGATGCCGTCGGATAGGCGCTTGACAAGGTGGGTTCGCCATCGGAGAAGAAGTACGAGACGTTCTGCACCTCGCCGGTCAGCTTGCCACTGCCGTTCCAGGCAGTCTGGGCGTTGCTCAAGGCGTAGTCGTAGTTGGTGCCGCCACCGACCTCAAGCGCATCGACCGCCTTGAGCGCATCGGAGACCGTCATCCACTGCTTGGGTGAATTGTCGAGCTGATCGGAGAACGGTGCCAGCGCCACCTTGACGTTGCCGATGTCGTCGTACTTCGTCAGCATCTCCTTGATCGACTGCTGGAGCACCTGAAGGCGTGTCTGCTCGACGCCGCCAACGGTTACCTTGTCGTTCATGCTGGCCGAGGTATCCACGACCAGCAGCACGTTGGTGTTGATGGCGCCCTGGACGAAGCTGATCGCGCGGGTTTGTGCCACTGGCGAGTCATCCTCGACGGTGACCCCGATCGTGGAGTTGGCGGTGATGCTGCCATCGCTGACCTTGACGCCGAGATTGAAACTGAGTGTGTCCTCGCCCTTGCCGGGATGGTCGAGGCCGGCCTTCAGGGTCACCTGATACTGCCCGTTGGCATCAATGGTCGCGCGAATCACCTCCTTGCCACCGGCCGAGCCGATCAGCGTGCCGCTGTCGCTGCCGCTCCAGGTGATCGCGGCGCCCCCGGAGCTGAGCCCCCCGGTCGGCGCGGTCAGGGTATAGGTCAACTTGTCGCCATCGACATCCGTCGCCAGCACGCGTCCGCTTGCCGTCGCCGCATCCGTCGTATCGGAAGTTCCCTGCGTGTCAGGCATGCCACCTGGCAACCCCTCCTCGGAGACGGTGGCGCCATAGCTCTGGGTCGCGATCACCGGCGCGTCGTTGACCGCATGCACGGTGACCGGAATCGCCACGCTGGTCGTCGCGCTGTCGCCGGTGCTGCTCTCGGTCGAGGTGACCGCAGCCGTCAGATTGATCGTGCCGTTGTAGTTGGCCGCCGGCTTGAGCGTCAGCGTATTGAGATTCCAGCCGCTCAGATCCACATTGGTTTGCCCGCCGCTGCCGACGACGGTGTGACTGCCATCGCTCAGGGTGGCGCCGGCCGGAATACCACTCAGCCTGACGCCGCCGAGCGTCTCAGAGCCGTCGGTATCGATCAGCGCCGCGGCGATCTTGGACAGGTGGATGACCGAGTCCTCGTCGCCTTCGTTCATGGCGTAGAGCTGATAGTAGCCGTTGCCATTACCATCGCCGCCGAGCAGCCCGGAGTGGTTGACGTTGGCGGCGTCGAGCGCGCTGGCATCCTGCATCAGTACATAGTTGGCAGTGTTGAGCGGGACTGTAGTGCCACCGTTGACGCCGACATTGAGCGTGTAGTTTCCGGCACCGGCCTGATTGTGATGATAGAGATCCAACGTGTAGTAGCCGGTCACCGTCGGTGTGTAGCTGCCGGAATAGTTGCCGGAACTACCGCCCCACGTCCCCTGAGCGACGACATTACCGCCGACGAGCACGCGAATACTGTCGTCTCCCGAGCCACTGAAAGCGTAGGTTTTCCCGGCCTCGAGATAGAGCAATCCCGACAGATGCGTCCCGGTGCCGGCGACCACGTTGGCGTTAGCGGCCGTCGTGACGTTGCCACTGCTCGCCGGCGTGCCGGCGCCGTCGATGGCCGCCTGCATGACCTTGGGATCGGCCCCGTTGCCGTTATTGCCAAGCGTCGTGATCGAGAAGGTCTCGCGCAGCAGGCCCTGGCCGTTGGCGCTGTTGCCACTTAGAATGAGCGTGGGTGCGTCGGCCAGCGCAGTGACATTGATCGTGGCCGTCGCCGGCGTCGCATCCATGCCACCTTGATTGTCGGTCGCCGTATACTTGAGCGAGGTGGTGCCCGACCAGTTGGCATCGGGCTTGAAGTAGACCGTCGCCCCATTGCTGCTGGCCGCCAGCGTCGCTCCGGCGGTCAGCAGTTGGGTTCCTGCCGCATCGCTGTAGAACTTGCCGTTGGCCCCCAGGGCGGTGATCTGGAAGCTCGCGACCGAACCATCCACATCCGTACCCGACAGATTGACCGCGATGAGTGGTGACGGATCTTCGGTGCCGGTGACACTGACATCCCGCGCCTCCGGCAACTCGTTGGTACCCACGATGGTCACCGAGATCGTCTTCGCCGTGCCGTCGAGGGTGGTCACGGTGAAGTTCTCGACCTTGCTCTCACCCGCTTTCAGATACTGCACGGCGCTGTTGGCAACGCTGTAACTCCAGTTCCCCCCGGCGGTGATGGCGAGCGTACCCAGGGTGCCAGCGGCGGCACTGGCGCTACCCGGTACGAAGGCACTCTGGGCATAGTCAGCGTCAGTGACCGTCAAGGCACCGCTGGTCGTCAGGTTACCCGAGGTATTGACGTTGCTGTCCTCGGTCACCGAGCCGGTGGCGGCACCGGTGATGACCGGCGCATCGTTGGTGCCGGTCACCGTCACGGTCAGCGTCGAGGTAGCAGTGCCACCCTGACCATCGCTGACGGTGTAGCTGACTCGGGTGGTGTCCTGCTGGCCCGCAGCCAGGCGATCGAACGCCGATCCCGGGTTGAAACTGTAGGAGCCATCCGCGTTCAGCGTGAAGGTGCCGCCGTTGGAGCCGGCGATGGCCTGGCCCACGCTGCCCGCGACCCCGTTGACCGCACTCACGCTCAGGATGCCGCCATCGATATCGCTGTCGTTGGCCAGCACACCCTGGGCGGCGCCCACGTTGAGCGTGGCGTTTTCACCCGTGCTGCCGGTATCGGCCACCGCTACTGGCGCATCGTTGGTGCCGGTTACCGTCACGGTCAGCGTCGAGGTGGCCGTACCACCCTGGCCGTCGCTTACGGTGTAGCTGATCTGAGTCTTGTCGCTCTGACCCGCGGCCAGACGATCGAACGCCGTGCCTGGGTTGAAGCTGTAGGAGCCATCCGCGTTCAGCGTGAAGGTGCCGCCGTTGGAGCCGGCGATCGACTGTCCCACGCTGCCTGCCACGCCATTGACCGCGCTGACGCTGAGTGTGCCGCCATCCAGATCGCTGTCGTTGGCCAGCACACCTTGCGCAGCGGCGACGTTGAGGGTGGCGTTTTCACCCGTGGTCTGGGTGTCAACCGTGGCAACCGGGGCATCATTGGTGCCGGTCACTGTCACAGTCAGTGTCGAGGTAGAAGTGCCACCCTGACCGTCGCTGACGGTGTAGCTGATCTGGGTCTTTTCGGTCTGCCCTGCAGCCAGGCGGTCGAATGCCGTGCCCGGGTTGAAGCTGTAGCTGCCATCCGCGTTCAGCGTGAAAGTGCCGCCGTTGGAGCCGGCAATCGCTTGGCCCACACTACCTGCCACACCGTTCACCGCGCTGACGCTCAGGGTGCCGCCATCGACATCGCTGTCGTTGGCCAGTACGCCTTGAGAGGCAGCCACGTTGAGGGTGGCATTTTCACCGGTACTGCCAGTGTCGGCGACCGCTACCGGGGCATCATTGGTGCCGGTGACGGTGATAGTCACCGTCTGCGGGGCACTGACGCCGCCATCGTTGTCAGTAGCGGTGTAGCTGAAGGTGACGTTGCGGCTCTGGCCAGCGGCCAGTGCGTCGAAGTCGGTACCTGGGTTGAAGGTGTAGGAGCCGTCGGCGTTAAAGGTCAGCGCGCCGTTGCCCTGGCCCACACCGGTCGCGAGTTGGTAACTCTCGACCGTGCCATCCACATCGGTAGCAGCCGGTACCTGAGCGTTCAGGGTGGCGTTTTCACCCGTGGTCTGAGTGTCGGCCTTGGCTACCGGCAGATCATTGGTGCCGGCAACAGTGATGGTCACCGTCTGCGGTGCGCTCACCCCGCCGTTGTTGTCGGTGGCGGTGTAGATGAAGGTGACATCGCGGCTTTCCCCCGCAGCCAGACCGTCAAAGTCCGCCCCCGGATTGAAGGTGTAGCTGCCGTCGCTGTTGAAGCTCAGCGAGCCATTGCCCTGGCCCACGCCGGTCGCAAGCTGATAGCTCTCGACCGTGCCATCCACATCGGTAGCAGCCGGTACCTGAGCGTTCAGGGTGG